>SVMH01000031.1 GCA_015067525.1 Oscillospiraceae bacterium
ACCGGTCTTCACCACCAGCGCGCCGGTGTTGGACAGCGTGCCCTCGCCGCGGCGCAGAGCATGCTCCGTCAGCTGCGCAGGCGTCAGGTTGCGGTACACCGCAGAGGCGTTGATGATACCCAGCTTTTCCAGTCCGTAAGTTTGCATATTACAATTCCTCCTATGAAACGTTTCTTAACAAGTAAGTCAATTTCTTAACGATGTTGATTATACCATACATTTGGTATGAATGATAGTGTTTTTTGCAACATTTTTGAAAGAACTATTTTGCACGATAATAAGAAATTATAAGCAAAATGACGGATTCTATGCTTCCCGTGGTACAGATTGACGGCTGTATCGGGTGCTGATATAATAAGATCATCCTGAGCAAAGGAGATTCCTTATGAAACGACGCATTGCTTCCCTGCTGTGTGCCTTGTTGCTTGCTGCGCTGCTGTGCGGCTGCGGCAAAAGCGGCAGCACACTGCCGCCGCTGGGCGCCTTGGCTGCTTTACCGGAAAGCAGACTCTCAGAGTCCCTGCAAGGCTACTCCCGCGACTCTCTGATCCTCGGTTGGGGTGAGCCGGAACGCAGTATGGACGGCGGTTTGGGCGACATCTGGGATCTGGACACCGAGCGCGAGCTGACGGTGCTGTACGATGAATATGGCAAGGTATTTGTCACCCGTGTCACCCGGCCTTGATTCGATAACGAAAAGGACGAAGCAGACTTCCCTGCTTCGTCCTTCTTTTTTATTTGCCGCAAAGCTCCGCGATAGCGGCCAGCAATTCGGTTTTTCCGGTGCCCTTTTCTGCGGAAAACGGGATGAGGATATCCTCCTCGTCCAGCTCCAGCGTCTCCCAGATGCGCTGCAGATTGGGCTCGATCTCGCTTTTCTTCAGCTTATCCAGCTTGTTGGCCACCACGATCATGGGGCAGCCGGTGCCTTTGAACCAGTCGCACATGGTCACATCGTCCGCCGTAGGCTTATGGCGGGCATCCACGATCAGCACGCCGACGGTGATGAGGCCTTCCTCCTGAAAATAGTCCTCCATCAGCTGGCCCCAGCGGTCACGCTCTTCCTTGGCAACCTTGGCGTAGCCGTAGCCGGGCAGGTCGGTAAAATAGATCTGCTGATCCACCAGAAAATAGTTGATCTGGCTGGTTTTGCCGGGAGTGGCACCCACGCGGGCAAAGTTCTTGCGGTTAACAATACGGTTGATGACGGAGGACTTCCCCACATTGGAGCGGCCCGCAAAGGTCACCTGAGGCCGTCCGTCACGGACAAAGGTACTCTTTTTCACGGCAGAGAGAACAAACTCCACCTTATTAAAGTTGATGGCCATCTTTCTCCTCCTTACACACGCATCGCTGCGGCGTTGTCCGGATTCTCCGTCGCCAGCACCGTCATATGAGCCACTGCCGCTGCCGCTTCCTTGGCAAAGGCCGCAGCAAATACGGCATCCACCGTCTCCACCGGCACAAACTTCAATGCGCGGCGCACCGTCTGGTCAATCTCTTCCAGATCTTTTTCATTCTCCTTGGGGATGATCACCGTGGTGACGCCGTTGCGCAGCGCCGCCATGGTCTTTTCCTTTAACCCGCCGATGGGCAGCACGCGGCCCCGCAGCGTCACCTCGCCGGTCATGGCCACATCGCCGCGCACCTTGCGGCCGGTGAGAGCCGAGAGCATAGCCGTGGTGATGGCAATACCGGCCGAGGGGCCATCCTTAGGCACAGCGCCCTCCGGGAAGTGGATGTGGATATCACGGGTCTTGTAGAAGTCCTTCCCGATCCCCAGTTCCTCTGCCCTGCTGCGCAGGCAGCTGAGGGCGGCCTTGGCGGATTCCTGCATCACCGTACCCAGATTGCCGGTCAGTTCCAGCTTGCCGGTGCCGTCCATCACATTGACTTCCACCTGCAGTATCTCGCCGCCGACTTCCGTCCATGCAAGGCCGTTCACCACGCCGATCTCATCGCGGGTAATATGTACGTTTTCCTGATAGCGAACGACGCCGAGGAAATCTTTCAGATTTTTATCTGTAATGTCAACTCGCTTTACATCGCCTGTTACCAAAAGCATTGCCGCTTTTCGGCACAGCTTGCCGAGCTGACGCTCCAGCACGCGGACGCCGGATTCCTTCGTATAACCGGCGATCACAGCGCGCAGCGCACTGTCACTCAGGCGCAGCTGGGATTTCTTCAAGCCGTGCTCCTTGAGCTGCTTGGGCAGCAGATGGCGTCGTGCGATCTCCACTTTTTCCTCATCGGTGTAACTGCTCAGTTCAATGACCTCCATGCGGTCCAACAGCGGACGCGGGATGGTATCCAGCGTGTTGGCCGTGGTGATGAACATGGCGCCGCTCAGATCCACGGGGATCTCCAGGAAATGGTCACGGAAGGCGTAGTTCTGCTCGCTGTCCAGCACCTCCAGCAGTGCCGAGGCGGGATCACCGCGCATATCGTTGGCCAGCTTGTCGATCTCGTCCAGCACCAGCAGCGGATTCATGGACTTAGCGCGGATCAGCGCATCGATGATGCGGCCGGGCATGGCGCCGATATAGGTTTTGCGGTGGCCGCGGATATCGGCCTCGTCCCGTACTCCGCCCAGAGAAAGACGGGAGAGCTTGCGGTTCATGGCCTTGGCCACAGAGATGGCGATGGACGTCTTACCCACGCCGGGAGGGCCTACCAAACACAGGATCTTGCCCTTGGCGTCGGGGTTGATCTGGCGCACGGCGATGAACTCCAGAATGCGCTCTTTTACCTTATCCAGACCGAAATGGTGGCGATCCAGAATCGTCCGTGCCTTCTCCACGTCGGCGCGGTCGCGGGTGTGCTTGCCCCAGGGCATATCCAGACACACATCCAGATAGTTGCGAATCACGGAGGCCTCCGCGCTGCCAAAAGGCTGCTTGGACAGGCGGCCGATTTCCTTCATCAGCTTCTGCTGCACCTCTTCCGGCAGCTTCAGCGCTTCTACCCGGGCGGTATACTCCTCGATCTCCTCGTCGCCGTCGTCGCCCAGTTCGTGCTGCAGCACCTTCACCTGCTCACGCAGGATCATGTCACGCTGCACGTGGGCCACGCGCTCACGCACCTTGCGCTCCAGATCGATCTCCAGCGAGATCACATCCACCTCGTGCCGCAGGATCTCATTGACCAGTTCCAGACGGCGGATGGGATGGAGCTGCTCGAGAACGCGCTGGCGATCCTGATGGCGCAGCGTGATGTTCTGGGCAATGTAGTCAGCCAGATGGCCGGGATCCTGATCGTCCAGAATGGCTGCCACCGTATCATCGCTGACATTGCTGGCAAGATTCTGGTATTCGCCGATAATGGCGTAGGTCTGGCGCAGCAGCGCCTCCACTCTGGGCGTGCGCTTACCAGGGAAATCCTCCTCCAGCAGTTCCACGTTGGCCTGCAGGAAAGGCTTATTCTGCCACAGGCGGTGGAGACGGGCACGCTGAATGCCTTCTACGATCACGCGCACCGTGGTTTCCGACGTCTTGAGGATCTGCAGGATGCGGCAGACGGTGCCGACGGTATAAAGGTCCTCCTCCCTCGGCTCACCGACGCCGATCTCGCGCTGGGTCACCAGAAAGATCTCACGGTCGGCCTCCATGGCGCAGTCCAGCGCATAAATGGAGATCTCACGTTCTACATCGAAGCTGAGGGTCAGCTCCGGGAAAACCGTCAGGCCGCGCAGGGCCAGAACGGGAAAATTCATGGTCGTCATGGGGTCACTCCTTCATGGGGAAAAGAGAAGAGGCGAAATGCTTCGCCTCTTCTCTATGCTCGTTTAAGAGGCCGGTGCAGCAGACTTATTGTCCTGCTTGCCGGTCTTCAGTTTTGCGCGGCGCACAGCCTTGTCGGGATCGCGCTCGATCACCGGCTCGGCGCCGTTTTTCACGCAATCTTCCGTGATGGTTACCTGCGTGACGGTGGGGTCGGAGGGGATATCGTACATGATCTTGGTCAGTACACCCTCCATAACAGCGCGCAGACCGCGGGCGCCGATATTGCGCTCAATGGCCAGATCTGCCACGGCTTCCAACGCCGCCTGCTCAAAAATCAGCTCCACATCATCATATTCCAGAAGCTTGTGGTACTGCTTGACCAGTGCGTTCTTCGGGCCTGTCAGGATCTGCACCAGATCGTCGCGGGTCAGGCCGTCCAGAGCGGCGATCACCGGCAGGCGGCCCACCAGTTCGGGGATGATGCCGAACTTCAGCAGGTCCTGAGGCTGCACTTCCTTGAACAGCTCGCCGCTGCGGCGCTCTGCCTTACTCTCCACGATGGCATCAAAACCGATGCCCTTGCGGTTGGTGCGGCGCTCGATGATCTTCTCCAGACCGTCAAAGGCACCGCCGCAGATGAAGAGAATGTTGTGGGTATCCAGCTGGATAAACTCCTGATGGGGGTGCTTGCGGCCGCCCTGAGGAGGCACGTTGGCAACCGTTCCCTCCAGGATCTTCAGCAGCGCCTGCTGCACACCCTCGCCGGACACGTCGCGGGTAATGGAGGTATTCTCGCTCTTGCGGGCGATCTTGTCGATCTCGTCGACATAGATGATGCCGTGCTCGGCCAGCTCCACATCGAAGTCGGCAGCCTGCAGCAGACGCAGCAGGATATTCTCCACGTCGTCACCCACATAGCCGGCTTCCGTCAGCGTAGTGGCGTCCGCGATGGCGAAGGGCACGTGCAGCACCTTGGCCAGCGTCTGGGCGAAGAGGGTCTTGCCGCTGCCGGTGGGGCCGATCATGAGGATGTTGCTCTTTTGCAGCTCCACATCCTCATCGCCGCCGAAATAGGTGCGCTTATAGTGGTTGTAAACGGACACGGACAGGGCGATCTTGGCAGCCTCCTGACCTACGACGTACTGATCCAGCACATCTTTGATCTCACGGGGAGTGGGCAGCTGATCGGGGCTGTCGTAACCGGCAGCGGAGCCGGCCTCGTAGCCGTCATCCAGAATGGACATGCACAGGTTGACGCACTCATCACAAATGCGCACACCGGGTCCCTGGATCATGCGGTGCACCTGATTTTCATGTTTGCCGCAAAATGAGCAGCGCAGGGACTTTCTTTCTTCCGCCATCTGCTTACCTCTTGTAGATCACCTTGTCGATCAGGCCGAATTCCTTGGCCTCTTCCGCGGTCATGAAATTGTCGCGCTCGCAGGCGGCGGTCATTTCCTCCAGCGTGTGGCCGGTGTTGTCAGCCATGATCTGATTCATGCGCTTTTTAATGGTCTCCAGTCTCTTCAGATGGATGGCCATGTCCGTGATCTGGCCCTGAGTGCCAGCAGAGGGCTGGTGGATCATGATCTCGGCGTTGGGCAGCGCGATACGCTTGCCCTTTGCACCTGCGCTCAGCAGGAATGCACCCATGCTGGCGGCCAGGCCCACGCAGATGGTGGACACGTCGCACTTGATATACTGCATGGTGTCGTAGATGGCCATACCGGCAGTCACACTGCCGCCGGGGCTGTTGATGTACATCTGGATGTCCTTGTCGGGATCCTGGGCTTCCAGGTACAGCAGCTGGGCAACTACGATCGAGGCGGACGTATCGTTGACCTCTTCGCCCAGGAAGATAATGCGGTCGTTGAGCAGCCGGGAGAAAATATCGTAAGAACGCTCACCGCGGTTGGTCTGCTCCACAACATAGGGAATCAAGCTCATAATTTTGCCTCCTGTTCAAATAGATGTTTCCATACGGAAGTATACCCGCCCAAATGTGATTTCTATCAGCAAACAAGGAAAATTATTCCTCGTCAGCCTTCTCTTCCTTCTCCTCAACGGGAGCCACGGCAACGGCGCTGTCAGCCACCAGCTTGATGACCTTCTCGCGGATGACCTGCTCGGCCACCTGCTCAGCGGGCAGGAACTTCTTGACAGTCTCCAGATCCATGCCGTACTTGTCGGCCACGTTCTTGATCTCGGCTTCGATCTCTTCCTCGGTGGCTTCCAGACCCTCGGCCTTGACGATAGCTTCAACAGCCAGATCCATTCTCACCTGCTCGGTGGCGGGGCCGTAAGCCTGAGCCTTGAACTCAGCCTCGGTGCTGCCGGTCATCTGCAGATACTGCTCAAAGGGGATGCCCTGAGAAGCCATCTGCTGCTTGAAGCCGTCCAGCATACGGTCAGCCTGCATGTCGATCATTTCCTGGGGGATCTCGCACTCGATACCCTCAGCCACCTTCTGCATCAGAGCGTCCTCAAAGGCGCGCTGGGCAGCTTCCTTACGCTCGGCGGTGATCTTCTTCTTCAGGTCGGCCTTCAGTTCCTTCAGCGTGTCGAACTCGGACACATCCTTGGCGAACTCGTCATCGATGGCGGGCACTTCCTTGACCTTGACCTCGTTGACCTTCACGTGGAAGACCACGGGCTTGCCGGCCAGCTCGGGGGTGTAGTTCTCGGGGAAGGTGATATCGATATCCTTCTCCTCGCCGGCCTTCATGCCGATCAGCTGCTCTTCAAAACCGGGAACAAAGCTGCCGGAGCCGATCTCCAGATCGAAGCTCTCGCCCTTGCCGCCCTCGAAAGCAACGCCGTTGTCAAAGCCTTCGAAATCGATGTTGGCGGTGTCGCCCTTCTTCACGGCGCGCTCAACGCTGACCATACGGGCATTGCGCTCGGCCATTTCCTTCAGACGGGCATTGACGTCGGCGGCCATGACCTTGACCTCAGCCTTGGGAGCCTCCAGGCCCTTGTACTGGCCCAGCTTCACCTCGGGATAGACGGAAACGGTAGCCTTGAAGGTCACGCCTTCCTTACCGCACTCAACCAGTTCCACATCGGGATAACCCACAACGTTCAGACCCTGCTCCTTCACGGCGCCCTCATAGGCGTCGGGCAGAACGATATTCACGGCCTCTTCGTAGAACACTTCCACGCCGTACATCTTCTCGATCATCTTGCGGGGAGCCTTACCGGGACGGAAGCCTGCCACGGCGATCTTGCCGCGCATCTTCAGATAGGCCTTGTTGATGGCAGCCTCGAACTCCTCGGCGCCAACTTCGATGGTCAGAACGACCTTGCTGTTTTCCAGTTTTTCACAGGATTTTACACTCATTTTGTTTTTTCCTCCGTTCAGCATTAATGTAATCAATGCAATTTAATATGATAACAGAAAGTGAAAGAAATTTCCACACCTTTTTGCATTAATCGCAAATTTTTTTAGGAATAAATCCCAGATAATCGGCCGACACCAGAGAAAACCGGGTGCCGTTGTAATCACCTTCAATGGATCGGCGGTGGGATGCGCCGTGCAGGTGTCCGTAATAGCACTGCCGCACACCGTAATCGCGCAGCAGGCGCAGGATCTCCGGGCAGGTATAGCCCTGATAGATAGGCGGATAGTGGAGGAAGCAGATCTTCTCCCTGTCCCCCGCCGCCTTCAGCGACGTTTCCAGCCGCCCCACTTCCCTCAGCAGCACTTTCTCGTCGTGGGTACCCTGATTGTCCAGTTCATAAAACCAGCCGCGGGTGCCGCACAGGGCGATATCCCTGTAGAACTTGCAGTTATTGTGCAGGATCTCCAGCGTGTGCAGACCATTTGCAAGGAAAAACCGATCCATCTTGGAGACCGTATTCCACCAGTAATCGTGGTTGCCCTTCATGAGGTACTTCTTTCCCGGCAGAGAGTCGATAAAACGAAAGTCCTCCAGTGACTCCTCCAGCGACATGCCCCAGGAAAGGTCGCCGCACAGCACGATTACATCGTCGTCATTCAGTTGCGAAAAGGCTTCCTCCAGCCGCCGGACATAGTCCCGCCAGCCGTCGCCAAACACCTCCATGGGTTTATTGGAGGCAAGGGACAAATGCAGGTCGCCAATGGCGTACAGCGCCATGCGTTCACCTCTTTTCTTTAAAACAGTCGTCTTAAATTATTCCAGAACAGGTCTTCCAGCAGCGATTCGCTGTAACCGCGCCGCTGCAGCGCTTCATAGATCTTGGGTACACTTTGCAGGCCGTCGATTCCGCCAGCCAGCGGATCGCAGCCGTCCATATCACCGCCGAAGCACACCGTCTTTTCGCCGTCCAGTGCCAAAAAGTGCTCCATATGGGCAATCAGCATATCGATATCGCCGCTGCCGCCCACAAAATCGCGGTAAAAGTTCAGTCCCACCACGCCGCCGCTGTCGCGGATGGCGCGGAACATATCGTCCGTCAGGTTGCGGCTGTGGGGACACAGCGCCCGTGCGTTGGAATGGGACGCCACAATAGGCCGCCGCGCCATGTGTGCCAGATCCCAGAAACCGGCATCGGACAGGTGGGATACATCGGCATAAATGCCGTTAACTTCCAGCTCACGGACGAAATCCCTGCCGCAGCCGGACAGGCCGCGTTCTTTTTCGCGGCAGTTCGTGCCGGAGATGACGTTGGGGTCGTTCCACGTCAGGTTCATGAAGCGCGCACCCCACTGGGCCACGGTTTCCACGCGGTCGATGCGGCACTCCAGAAGATCCGCACTCTCGATGCTTAACATGGCCGCGATCTTTCCGCCGCTGACGGCTGCATCGATCTCTTCGCCGGTGCGGCAAAGCGCCGCCATATCGCTGTTTCCTGCCAGCTCACCCAAAAGGCGGTCATGCAGAGCGCAGCAAAGCTCCCACATCTGTTCGGCAGGCACTTCACTCACCGTGCCAAAGAGGGCAAATAACTGGGCATAGCGCCCCAACGCGCAGCCGCGCTCCAAATCAACATGACAGGTATTGCGACGCAGACTGCAGCCGCTGTGCAATCCCATGCCAATGGTATCACAATGTGCATCAAAATAGGGGATCTTCATTGCCATACCTCAAAAAGCATTCTCCAAATATTCAATACGGATCGATTCGGGACTGTGCATCCCATCGCTGTAGACCTCCGCCACGTCAAAGCGTACCGGACAGTCCAGCTCCTTTTCCATGAGATAAAACGCCGCCGTCTTGCGCAGTTTCTCCTGCTTGAGGGGCGTCACATACTCCCGCGGCAGACCATAGTGCAGATTGCTGCGCGTCTTGACCTCCACAAAGCACAGCACCTTCCCTTTCCGCGCGATCAGATCGATCTCGCCGAAACGGCAATGATAGCTGTGAGCAATGAGCTCATATCCTCTTTTACGCAGATAGGCCGCCACCTGCGCTTCGCCCCACGTTCCGGATGCGCGGCTCATGCTTTTTTCTCCGCCCACTTCTTAAGAAACGTCTTGCGGTGAGCAGCGCAGGGGCCGTACTGATCCAGCATTTCGTAGTGCAGCTTGGTACCGTAGCCTTTATGCTTGGCAAACTGATACTGGGGATAATCCCGCTCCAGCTTCTCCACCACATAGCGGTCACGGCTGACCTTGGCAAGAATGGACGCTGCGGCAATGCTGGCGCTCTTGCCGTCGCCGCCCACCACCAACGTGTGGGGCGTAGTGATGGCCGCACTCTTTCCCTTGTCGCGGTTACCGTCGATGAGCGCCATCTGCGGCTGCACGCCAAGGCCGTCAATGGCCAGCTGCATGGCCTTCATACGGGCGCTGAGGATGTCGGTGGCATCAATCTCCTTCGCCTCCACGCGGGCGATGGAATAGGCCACGGCCTGCGCGCAGATGACGTCAAAGAGCGCTTCACGCTTCTTCTCCGTCAGCTTTTTGGAGTCGTTCAGGCCGGGAATGTCACAGTAAGGCGGCAGGATCACCGCCGCAGCATACACAGGGCCTGCCAGCGGGCCGGCACCGGCCTCATCCACGCCGCAGACATAGGCAAGACCTGCGTCCAGATATTCTTTTTCGATGTTCCAGAGTTCCATATCAATACTCCACCATGATCACGCGGCATTCCCGGCAAATAGCTGCGGGCACCTCTGGATAGGCAAAATCATCAGAGCCAAAATTGTAGGGGCCGTCAAGCACAATGCCGCCTTCTTTGATAATACTCTTCTCACGAATCCATGCGCCAAGAACAAACTTATCCGGCGGCATGAAGAACAGGCCCTTGCCTTCCTGCGAGCAAATCTTCCCTTGCTCCATTTCTTTTCCGCACTTGGGACAAATCATGGATTTCCCTCCCAAATCATTTCAGGTCTTCCGGCGTCTCCAATGTAAAGCGTCCCAGCTTGCCGCCACGGAACTCATCGAGGAGGATGCGGGCCATACGCTCGGTGTCCACTTCGGCGCCGCGCATGAGGAAACCACGCTTGCGGCCGGCCTTGGTCAGCAGGTCGTAGCCGCTGTCCTCTTCCTCGATGGTGATCTTATAGCGCTCGGTGACGATGTCGGTATAGTGCTGGCCCAGATACTCCATCAGGCAGCTGGCCAGCTCTTCCAGATCCATCACGTCATCCTTGATGGCGCCGGTAAAAGCCAGATGCATGCCCACCTTGGTATCGTCGAATTTAGGCCACAGGATGCCGGGGGTATCCAGCAGCTCCAGCGTATTGTCCACCGGCACCCACTGCTTGGTGCGGGTAACACCGGGGCGATCCTCTGCCTTGGCGGTCTTGCGCTTGGCCACCTTGTTGATAAAGGTGGACTTACCCACGTTGGGAATGCCCAGCACCATAACGCGGACCGTGCGGCCGATCTGGCCCTTTTCGGCCCATGCGGCCAGCTTCTCTTTCAGCAATTCCCGCACGGCGGCGGCAAACTGCTGCGTACCGGTGCCACCCTTGGCGTTGGCCTCCAGCACGGCATAACCCTGCTGGCGGAAGTAGGCGGCCCAGCGCTTGGTCTGCACGGGGTCAGCCTGATCCACGCGGTTGAGCACCATCAGCCTCGGCTTCCCCGCCGTCATCTCATCCACATCGGGGTTGCGGCTGGAGATGGGAATGCGGGCATCTACGATCTCACACACGGCATCCATATTTTTGATCTCGGATACGATCATGCGCTTGGTTTTTGTCATATGGCCGGGGAACCAGCTCAGTCCTTCGATCTGCATAGTCGATCACCTCTCATAAATCTGCATATTGATGTAATTATAGCACACTTTTGGCTAAATGGGAATAGGAAAAACCCGCCCGCAGATGCGGACGGGTTTCTTTGGATCGGCAAATATATTGCTTACAGCTTCTCCTTGATCTTGGCAGCCTTGCCAACGCGGCCACGCAGATAGTACAGCTTGGCGCGGCGGACATAACCGTGACGAACAGTCTCGATCTTGTCGATAGAGGGAGAATGAACGGGGAACACCTTCTCCACGCCCACGCCGTAAGAGATACGACGGACGGTGATGGTCTCCTCAATGCCGCCGTGCTTCTTAGCAATGACGGTGCCCTCGAAGACCTGGATACGCTCACGAGCGCCTTCCTTGACCTTCACGTGGACGCGGACGGTATCGCCGACTTCCACAGCAGGGACTTCCTTGAGCTGCTTTTCATTCAGTGCCTTAATCAGATCCATGGATATTTTCCTCCTAAATTATAGGTGTTCATGCCGCCATTTCTATGGTGCTTCATCTCAACCGAAGCGCCGACGACAGAGGACCGCCCTTTTTACGCCATGATAGAATATCACAGAAATTGTCGGAATGCAAGAACTTTTTTCAATTTTATCGGAAAACTTTTCCGGCGGCATCCAACAGCTCTTTGCGGCGCACGCGGACGAAGTCCGGCGTCAGCTCTGGCAAATAGTTGGCAATGGCTTTTTCCAGCAGCTGGGGATTGAGACCCGGATTCTGGGCCTGCACCACCACGGTACCGCAGACCTTCCCCTCCTCTTCCCGCAGCTCCACGCTGTGGATCATAGGGGCAATGTCCACGTCAGCCAGTTCCTTGCGCTTGGTGCGCTTCTGGATGATAAGCTCCTCGCGGCCAAAAAGCTCCGTCAGCTTTTCAGCGGCGCCTTCCGGCACACCGTTGTCGTAATCCAGCTCCAGATCGGCGCGCAGCAGCGCCAGCTCGCGAACAGGACGCACCGCTTCATAGCAGTCCAGTACCCGCAGGCCGCAAGGCATACCGGTGTTCAGCTTCTCGGCAATACCGCTGCCATCGGTGGTCTGCGTCACTTCAAAATCCAGCAGTTCACAGTCGCTGGACTGACCCACCGGCAAAGGCAGCACGATGGAGATGATGGGATGGGGATGGAAACCCTGACTGTGCTTGATTTCCAGCTCCGTACGAGGGAAGGAGCGCTGGAAGGTACGCAGCAGGTCCAGATGGGAAATGTAGGCGGCCTGGGCCTCCTTGATAAACAGCAGTCTCAGCTTAGACATCGCACTTCCCTCCTACCAAACGATTGGCGCCGCAGCCGTTGCAGTGGGTACGGCAGTCGGGCGTTGTTTCGGCGGCAAACGCACGCTCACGCTCACGCCACAGATAGCCTTCCGATACGCCGCTGGAGATCATGGCCCAGGGCATCACTTCGCCGCGCTCACGCTGACGGTTGGCATAGAAATGGGGATCAATACCGCACTCATCAAAAGCCTCCAGCCAGCGGCTTAGCGAGAAATACTCCTCCCAGGCATCCAGCTTGGCTCCCTTGCGCCACGCCGTTTCCAGTACGCGGCCCATACGGCGATCACCGCGGGCCAGCACAGCTTCCAGGAAGCTGGTGTCGGAATCGTGCCAGTTATAAGTCACCGTCTTGGTCTTGATGGCCTCACGCAGCAGCGCCACGCGGCGCTCATACTCCTCTTTGGAGATCTGGGGCTCCCACTGGAAGGCGGTATGAGGCTTGGGAACGAACCACGAGGTGGACACGGTGATGCGCACGCCGCGGTTCTTGTTGGTGGCGGACTCACGCCATGCGTGCATCACGCGGGCAGCGAGGTCTGCAATACCCAGCACGTCCTCGTCGGTCTCGGTGGGCAGGCCCAGCATGAAATAGAGCTTCACCGCGTTGTAGCCGCCGGCAAAGGCGGTGCGGCAAGACTGGAGGATATCCTCCTCGGTGACATTCTTATTGATGACATCGCGCAGGCGCTGGGTACCGGCTTCGGGAGCGAAGGTCAGACCCGTTTTACGGCCCTTGGCCAGACGCTGCATCAGGCTCATGGAGAAGTTATCGGCACGCAGGCTGGGCAGAGACAGATTCACATGGCGCGCGGCACAGAAATCCTCCAGCTGATCGCACAGTTCGGTGAGCTGCGGATAGTCGCTGGTACTAAGGCTGGCCAGCGTCATCTCCTGATAGCCGGAGTCGTTGCAGGACTCCACACCGTACTGGGCGCACAGGTCACGGCTGCGGTTGCGCACAGGGCGATACACATAGCCGGCCTGACAGAAGCGGCAGCCGCGGATGCAGCCGCGGAACAGCTCCAGCATCACGCGGTCCTGTACGATCTCGGTAGACGGCACAATGGTTTTCACAGGGAAATAGGACTTGTCCATATCACGGACGATGCGCTTGGTCACCTGGATGGGCGCGCCGTCAAGAGGAATGATCTCCTCAATTTGCCCATCCTCACGGTACTTAATATCGTACAGGCTGGGCACATACACGCCGTCCAGCTTGGCCGCGGCGCGGAGGAAGGCGTCCTTGCTCCAGCCTTCGCGGCGGGCACGGCGGTGCAGCTCCACGATCTCTTCCGTGAGATCCTCGCCCTCTCCAAGGCTCACCAGATCCACAAAATCGGCGATCGGCTCGGCGTTATACATGGCGGTACCGCCGGCGATCACCAGAGGCGTCAGCTCCTTGCGCTCTGCGGCATGCAGCGGGATACCCGCCAGATCCAGCATATTGAGGATGGCGGGAAAAGCCATCTCATAGCCCACGGAAAAAGCCACGATGTCAAAATTGGTGATGGGGTCACCGGACTCCAGTGCGAAAAGCGGGATGCCCGCCTTGCGCATCTCCTCCTCCATGTCTCCCCAAGGCGCAAAGACGCGCTCGCACCACACACCGGGCATATTGTTCATCACACCGTAGAGGATACGCATGCCCAGATTGGACATGCCGATCTCATACGTGTCAGGGAAGCAGAAAGCGATACGGGTGTCCACTTCCGCCTTATCCTTGATGATCGCGTTATATTCGCCGCCCACATAACGTGCCGGCTTCTGCACGCGGGGTAAAATTCGTTCCAGTCTCTTATCCACGGTCATTCTCCTGTCGTAAACAGATTCACTAAATGATTATTTTATCTTCTTTTCCCCTTTTTTACAAGTCCTTTTTCCGGGCAAAGCGACCGCCCCAAACCGATCACCGCCAAAAAGAGGAACGGTGAGCCAGCCCTGACCCACAGCCACAGAGAAAACAGCGCAAGCGACACAGTGACCGCAACCCCGATCCACCGCAGGCAGCGGTCAGCCGCGAAAGGGTCTGTCGCCCACGCCAGCATCAGCCAGATCAGCGTACCGCCATCCAGTGGACGTACAGGCAGCAGATTAAATGCCCCCAGCACCAGATGGGCTCCGGAGAAGATGTACAGCTCGCTCATGTCTCTGCCGCCCCACGCCAGCATCAGCCCCAGTACAAGGTTGGTGCACGGCCCTGCCGCCACTGCCAGCATCTCCCGCCCGTAAGAAAGGGTTGGCCGGTCAGCCAGACGGATCTCCGCGCCGAGGATGCCGATGCGGATCGCCTCCACCCTGCCGCCAAGGCTCCGCAGCGTCAGATAGTGTCCCAGTTCATGGCACACCGCCGCGAAAAGCACTGCCCCCAGCACCACAGGCGAGGTAAGCGCAATAAACATCGCCAGCAAGATGGCTGTCCAGGGGGAGAACTCTATTTTTGCCCTGCTATTGCGCGACATAGTAAATCGGGTTGAGATACACGGTATCCTGACAGAGTTCAAAATGCAAATGGGGGCCCGTCGTCTGCCCCGTGTCCCCCACCTCTGCGATGGGATCCCCCATGCGCACCTGCTGGCCCGATGAGGCCGTGATGCATCTGCAGTGGGCATAGAGAGTCGTATAGCCATCGGCATGCTGCACCGTTACATATTTCCCCAGTGCCGAGCTCTCCCCCACCGCCGTCACCGTGCCGTCAGCAAAGCAGGAGATGACCGTGCCGCTCTCTGCTTCAAAGTCAATACCGTAGTGAAACCTTGTGTCACCGTCAATGGGGTGTGTCCGATAGCCAAAGTCCGAGCCGATACTTCCCTCCAGCGGCGATATATAGGCAAAGCCCAGTACTTTCTGATATAGGTACGCATTCTCCGGCATATCACCGGCCGGCGCCGCAATACCGCCGCTTTCACTCTCATCTGCCATGTTTTCGGTTCCAAATACTGCCACATAGGCGTCATTCAGCGCGCCCTTCAGTCCATCCTCCGAGGTGACCGCCTCCCCTACTGTGGAAAACACCGCTGCAAAATCCGTATCGGTACCCATCAGCTCCAGCAGCTGCCCGCGGAATTGCTGCAGTGTCTGCGGCGATGCCAATTTGATTGCGACCACCGCCACCAGAATCGCGGCGCTGACCACCAGCTGCCGCAGCCGACGCTTCTCCCCGGAGGTTACCGATGCAGCCTCAGTTTCCTTCGCCTGCCGCCTGCCACCGCGTTGGGCTTGGCTGTATGTCTGGTAGGTTCGCCGCTTCTGGGCATATGTGGTCCGGCTGATCCGTTTGCCGCCGGTCCTGCTTTGCTTCACTGCCATAGTGCACCCCCTCTTACTGCAGTGTATGACGCATCGCGCAGGCGGAGAACACGGTTTTTTCACTTGACAGCCAGCATAAAAGAACATATAATAAGACGGCTGACGGGGTGTGGCGAAGTTTGGTATCGCGCTTGGTTCGGGTCCAAGAGGCCTCGGGTTCGAATCCCGACACTCCGACCAGAGAGCGGTAACCGCGTATGCGCGGTTACCGCTTTTTTTCTGCCGCTTGCAATCTGCAATCACCCATGCTACAATGCACATACTACATTTCGAACCACTTTTCTGAACGAAGGAGATTCTTTATGGATATTCACGAACTGGAACTCTTTGAATGCCCCGTCTGCCGCGGCCCCGGTCTGATGGAAGAGGAAGAAGGCTGGTGCCTGTATGTTACCTGCCTTGACTGCGGAAGCCACACAGCCGAGATCCCCTACAGCAACGACGAAGAGCGGCTGGACGCCGCCCGCCGCGCCGCACACACCTGGAACATCGGCAAGGTGATCTCCAGTGCCCCCGGCGAATAACGATTCCAACAAAAAAGACCCGACCGTGCGGTCGGGTCTTTTTTATGTAGATAAAATTAAGCAAAGAAGGACTTGGTCAGCAGGGCGACCAGATAGGTCAGCACGCCGGCAATGGTGGGAGAACCGACCCATGCCAGAGCAATGTTCTTCATGACGCCGAAGTTGACGTTCTTCACGCCCTTGGTCAGGCCGGCACCGATAACGGCACCCACAACGGCCTGAGAGGTGGACACGGGGATACCCATCCACTCACCCATCAGAACGATGGTGGAAGCCATGGCCAGAATGACCACGAAGCCGTCCACCTGGCTCAGGGTGGCGATAGAGGTACCGACGGTCATCATCACGCGCTTGGAGAAGGTCAGCACACCGATGGCGATGGCAATACCGCCGATGGTGGCAGTCATGCGGGCATCGGTCAGCAGGTTGGCTGCCACACCGGTAGACGCAAAGTAGGGGTCAAAGTACAGGGCCGTCACATTGGCAGAGCTGTTCAGACCGATACTATAAGAAGCAAAGGCACCGGCACCGATGTAGCCGATCTTGATCATCAGGTCATACTGGGACAGGTTCTTCAGGCGCTCTTCCACAAACTTGTGGCTCAGGGTCACAAGTACGTAGGAGATGATCGCAGCACCCAGAGGGTTCAAAAGCCAGGTCGAGGCAAACTTTCCGATCTGAGGCAGATTGATTGCGAGAACCGCCGGGTCGGAATAGTCTGCATGGAAAAGACCCCAGCCGATAATGGCACCTGTGATCGATTGGTTCGCAGAGACGGGGAACTTCAGGTAGCTCATCAGGAACACAGTCAGGCCTGCGCAGGTGAAGATAATGAAAGCCTTCCATGCGGACTTCAGGCGCAGTTCCTGCACAGCCTCATCGCCGTCGGTGATGGCGTCCATCACTTCCTGCTCGGAAGCGACCACCTTATTGCTCTCGGACAGTTCAGACACTTTGGTGATATTATTGTCACCGCCCAGAAAAGCACCGATAATAACCAGAACAGCAATGATAGTGACGGCATGCTTATACTTGACCACGCCGGTAGCCACAGCGGTACCAAACGCGTTGGCCGCGTCGTTGGTACCAAGGGACCAGCCCATAAAAAGGCCGGCAAACAGCAGTAAATAAATCATCTCTCTCCGTCGCCTTCCTTTACGCCTTTCTGGTGATCAGGCTGATCTGAATGGCGTCGGCAACGTCCTCAATAATATCGGAAATATCGGCCACTGCATCCACAAAGTTGGCCATCTGCATCTTCTCAGCCAGGCCAATTTCCATAGCGTAAGTGCGCTCAAACAGCTTCTCTTCAATATCGTCCACGTCGGTCTCCAGATCGCGGATCTCATCGAGAATAGAATGATCCTTCAGCAGGCCGCCGAAGTCGGAGAACAGACGGCTGATGGCAGTCATCAGCAGAGGCATCTGCTTGCCGATCAGTTCCATCATCTTCTGCAGATCCTTGGCATAGCTCTCGGGGAAACGGAAGCTCTGGAACACCATCATCAGAGCGGTGTTCTGGCAGCGGTTGGCGATCTCATCGCAGCTGGTGGCGATGTTGATCAACTCGCTGCGGGTGGCAGGCAGCAGCGAAGCGTTCAGAGAATCGATCATCTTGCGGAGGGATACGTCAGCGGCCTCTTCTTTGCGGCTGACCTTGGTGGCCATGGTGCGCAGGGTCTCGGCGTCAGTAGCGGGATCAACAGCAACGTCCATAAAACGGCCAAACTCAGCCAGGCAAGATTCAACGTCCTTCACCTGATCCATAATCAGCGTATCGACGCCTTCACCGCTCTTCTTGGAAAACAAATTCATAGCAACAAATCCTCCTTATTCTTGTTGGAACACTGATAAAATGACAAATGATCTCACCCGACGCTGTGGCAAAATCCAACTTTTGGCGTTGCACATCGCAAGTGAAATCTTCATCTATCCAACTATTGTCAGTATAATAACAATCAAAATGCCGTCTGTCAAGCGCAGAAATGGCAATCTTACACAATATTTTTATCTCTCCGCCGCTCAATTTTTGGCAGTCAGATCATAAGTGCCGCAATCCATGATCTACGGCGTAATTTTGTCACTTTTTGAGGATTTTTCATTCTGTCAGATCTGTCGCCTCTCCCCCCATTTATTACATGCAGAAGTGAACTTAAACCGCGGCCCGACGGAACATTTTTCCTCTCCGTTCCGTCATAGGAGTAGAAGCTTTTCTTTCCCGTTTACGAAGGAGGCCATCTATGAAAAGAAAACTGTTGCCGGCGATCCTCGCGTCTTTCCTTCTGACCTGCACACTTACTCTGTGCGGCTGCAGCGCCCTGCGCGATCTGTCCGCATCCACGGGCGTCTGTCTTGTTGCGGAGAACGGGCAGTGCCTGCTGATCTGCGACGCGTCACCCATCGTACTTTCCAACCGCAGCCGCGATCCCGATCTGTTCGCAGGTCTGCAAAGCGGTGACACCATCCGCGTCACCCACGACGGTATTCAGGAGACCTATCCCGCCCGCACCGGCGCTTACGCCGTACAGAAGCTGGCAAGCGGCAGCATCGAAGACATTCCGGTTGCCGTTTTGGACAGTCTGATGGACATGGGCTGGACATTCAAGGGCATTGCGCGTGCAGAAGAACCTATCTTCTCCACCGCCGTTGCATGGGCCAACTACGGTGACGAGAATCTGCTGTGGAGCCGCGCCGCGAACCGGGATACGGCAGGTGATGCCGCTCATCGGCCCATTCTGCGCTTTGACAGCGCCGATGCGCTGGCTGCGTTCAAAGCGGAAATTGCAGATACGTTTGACACACAGCATGACTACGACGAGATTCCGTCGTTTAACACCGTCACCGCCGAAATGGACGACGCATTCTTCACCTCGCACAGCCTCCTCTTAGTATATGTATGGTCCGGCAGCTGCACCTGGCGCTACGGTGTCAACGCTGTGGATACGGAGGGCAATTCTCTCACCGTCCACGTGCAGCGGACCGACAGCTTTGAGGTGGGCGACTGCGCTATGGCTGGCTGGTTTCTCACCGTATCGCTGCCCAAAGAACAGCTATCCGGCATCACCGCTTATGATGCGGTTTTCAGCAATCGCACGGCATAATTTTCCGCCGCAACACTTCCTTGCAATTCCACACATTCTATGATATATTGCGTTTAATACCAATCGGGAGGTGAGCCAATGCATCTGCAGGAATCCGGTGAAATGTATCTGGAAACCATCCACATTCTTTCCAAGAACAATCCCAGCGTACGCTCCATTGATATTGTAGAGCATATGGGCTACTCCAAGCCCAGCGTCAGCCGTGCCGTAGGCCTTTTGAAAAGCGGCGGCTACATCACTGTTGATGAGAGCGGCTATATCAAGCTGACAGACGAAGGCCTCAGCGTGGCGGAACGGATGTATGAGCGCCATACCCTGCTGACCAAACTGCTGGTCAGTCTGGGCGTTTCCCCCGAGACCGCCAATGATGACGCCTGCAAGATCGAGCACGTCATCAGCGCAGAATCCTTTGAAGCATTGAAAAAGCATTTTGACAAATAAAAAAGAGGTCCGGACAGTATCCGGACCTCTTTTTTTTACTTCATGCGGCGCAGCAGTTCCACCAGGAACTTCCACGTGCGCTGTACCGAGGAAACGGACATCCGCTCCCGGGGCGTATGGATCTCCAGCAGATCGGGGCCGAAGGACACGCAGTCCAGATCCGCGATCTTGCCGGCAAACAGGCCGCACTCAAGGCCGGCATGGATAGCCTCCACCTTGGGCTCGCAGCCGTACTGCTCCACAAAAACCTCTGTCATCAGATCGCGCAGGGGCGAATTGGGACGGTAAGCCCAGCCGGGATAGTCGCCGCCCAGCGTACAGGTTCCGCCCAGCAGCTGCGCCAGACAGGCCACACGCTGCGTCAGCATCTCCTTCTGGCTGTCCACGCTGCTGCGGATGCAGAACTTGGCATACACCTGCTCCGCCTGCGTATACAGTACACCCAGATTCAAAGAGGTCTGCACCAGCCCCTCGATGTCGGCGCTCATCACCTGCACGCCGTTGGGGGCGCAGGTCAAAAGACCGATCACGCGCTGGGTAGATACCGCATCCATGGGCAGGCCGTCACCGCCGTCAGCAGAGGCAGTGCGCACGCCTGCGTCTGTGGCGGCGTATTCCGCTCGCACAGCGGCGTTCATGCGGCGGCACACCTGATGCACGCTCTCCCCTTCTGCTGCCACGATCACAGCCTTGGCCGCAGCAGGGATGGCATTTCCTTTCATGCCGCCTTCCACACAGATCACTCGCAGCTCCGTCTGCTGCGCGGCAGCGTACAGCACGCGGCCCAGCAGCATATCGGCGTTGCCGCGGCCCTGATGGATCTCCACACCGGAATGTCCGCCGGCAAGGCCGTCTACAGTCACTGTTATCACAGTACCTGCAAAGGCTTCCCGCTTGACAGGGATACTCACCTCAGCATCTGCACCGCCGGCGCAGCTGACGGTAAAGACGCCCTCGGCCTCCGAGTCGATATTCAGCATACGGCGGCCCTGCAGCACAGAGGTGTCCAGCGCCATGGCGCCGTCCATGCCCAGCTCCTCATCGGTGGTGCACACCAGTTCCAGACGGGGATGGGCCACGTCGTCGCTGTCCATCAGGGCAAGCCCCATCGCCACAGCGATGCCGTCGTCGCCGCCCAGCGTGGTGCCGCGGGCAAACACATAGTCACCGTCGACGGCCAGATCCAGTCCCTCAGCCGCCATATCCTTGGCGCAGTCGGCGGCCTTTTCGCACACCATGTCCATATGGCCCTGCATGATCACCGCCTCTGCCGCCTCATAACCGGGCGTGGCAGGCTTGATGATGACCACATTCTCCGCCGCGTCCTGATAATGCTCCAGACCGCGGTCTGCGGCGAACTTCACCAGATAGTTGCTGATGGCGGTATTGTTGCGCGATCCATGGGGAATGGCGCTCATTTCTTCAAAAAAGCCAAAAACCTTTTTCGGCTCCAGATGTCCCAAAACGCTCATCGTTGTTCTCCTTTTATTTCACTTCTTCCCGCGGGCCGGGGCGGTATTCCTCATCCAGCACTTCCAGCTTCAAACTGCCGGAGGATAGCTCCGTCAGCCGCTTTTGCAGCGCATCCACCGTGTCCGCCATGAGGGAAACGTACAGGCAGATATCAGCGCCGTACTCCGTGTCGTCAATGACACCGCCCAAGGCCGCGATCTCCAGCTTGACGCGCTCAAAAAGAGCATAGGTACACGGAACGGCCGCCTGTGCCCAAAGGCCCATGGTGGCTGCACCGGCTGCTACCAAAGCGTCCTTAGCGCCCTGGGAATAAGCGCGGGTCAGTCCGCCGGCACCCAGCAGGATGCCGCCAAAATAGCGCGTCACCACGCAGCAGACGTTGGTCACATTCTCCCGCTCAAAGACCTTCAGCATGGGCTGGCCGGCCGTGCCCTGCGGCTCGCCGTCGTCGCTGTAGCGCATCACATTCCGGCCGATCAGGTAGCACCAGCAGTTGTGGCGGGCGTCGTAGTATTTACTTTTCATCTCGCGGATGTGGGCCTGTGCTTCCTCCTCCGTTTCCACCGGCCAGAGATGGCTGATGAAACGGGAGCGCTTCTCTACGAATTCACTCTCGGAGGGTCCGAACGGCACGCGAAATACCTTCTCGTCCATACTGTTGTTCCTTTATTCCCAGTCTTCCTTTTCCTCGACCCAGCCTTCAATATAATCCTTCAGCTGGCCCAGCAGACGGGGCGTGCAGATGGCCACCACATCCACCGTGGCGCCGTATTCCACGCTCTCCACCTTGCCCTCGCGGTAGATACTGTCCAGAAGGCCGGTCTTGTCATAGGGCAGATGCAGCGTCACGCGGCGGGTTCCCTTATCCAGCTTGCCGTCGATCAGCTCCATCAGCTTGTCGATACCTTCGCCGGTCTTGGCAGAGATGGACACCGCGTCCTCTTCCTTGGCAAAATCACCGGAGAAGGCCAGATCGCACTTGTTGTACACGCGGATGCAGGGGATGTGGTCGGCCTTCAGCTCACGGATCAGATTCTCCACGATCTGGGCCTGCTGGCGCCACTGGGGATTGGACGCATCGATCACATGCAGCAGAAGATCTGCATATTCCAGCTCCTCCAGCGTGGCCTTGAAAGCCTCCACCAGCTGATGGGGCAGCTTACGGATAAAACCAACGGTATCGGAGATCACCACATCCAGCGTGTCGCTGACCGTCAGCAGACGCGTGGTGGTGTCCAGCGTGTCAAAGAGGCGGTTGTTGGCCGGAATACCGGCGCCGGTGATGGCGTTGAGCAGCGTGGACTTACCGGCATTGGTGTAGCCCACGATGGCCACCACGGGGATCTCATTCTTCATGCGGCGCTGGCGCTGGGTACCGCGGACGCGGCGCACCTCTTCCAGCTCCTCTTTCAGTTTGTCGATCTTGCGGTGGATGTGACGGCGGTCCGTCTCCAGCTGGGTCTCACCGGGGCCGCGGCTGCCGATGGGGCCCTTGCCGCTGGTACCGGCCTGACGCTCCAGATGGGTCCACATACCGATCAGGCGCGGCAGCAGGTACTGGTACTGGGCCAGTTCCACCTGCAGACAGCCCTCTTTCGTTTTGGCGCGCTGGGCGAAAATGTCCAGAATAAGGCCGCTGCGGTCAATGACCTGCACGCCCATCAGCTCCGTCAGCACGCGGATCTGGGAGGGCGAAAGGTCGTTATCGAAGATGACCATGGTGGCCTTTTCTTCCTGCACCATGCGGCGCACTTCCTCCACCTTGCCCTCACCGATGAAGCTGTGGGGATCGGGCTTCTCGCGGCTCTGCAGGATCATGCCCACACTGCGGCCGCCTGCCGTCTCCACAAGGGCGGCCAGCTCGGCCATGCTCTCCTCGTCGGCGTTATCCTCGCGCAGCACCGGCGAGCGAAGTCCCACCAGTACCGCGTCGTCTCTTTTCTTCTCTTCCTGTAATTTCAGTTCCATAGAAGACCTCGTATCTGTGAAAGTACAATGATTATAATATATCTTTACCGAAAAGTAAAACAAAACCCGCATCCTGCGATGCGGGTTTTGCAATGTGGTGTCACACAATTTACTTGTCCAGACCGAAGCGCTTGTTGAACTTGGCCACGCGACCACCGGTATCCACCAGCTTCTGCTTGCCGGTGAAGAAGGGGTGACACTTAGAGCAGACTTCCACGCGAATATCCTTCTTCGTAGAACCTGTCTCAATCACATTACCGCAGGCGCATTTAATAGTAGTCTGCTGATAATTGGGATGGATTCCTTCCTTCATTGCTCTTGTTCACCCCTTTCTGGTACAT
>SVMH01000032.1 GCA_015067525.1 Oscillospiraceae bacterium
GCGGTGGCAGATATCATAGTGCAGCAGGGACTGACGAACGGGCTCCTCGACCATAACGGGGCCGGGGCTGAACAGCATAGTCTTCATGGGAATCAACCTCTTTCCAATTTTTTAGGCCGTGGATGACACCCATTTGGGCATACTGCTCCCGGCAACAATATACTATCATCTGCGCCAGATTCTGTCAAGATGTTCCCTGTGCGCTTTTGTGGCTTTTTATTCGTTTGGCCACATCGCGCCCCCTGTGGGCTCCACCGGCAACCCCTCAAAAAGCCGCTCCAATTTTGTGGTTTTCCCTTGGTATCCCCTCGCGGCGCCCCCTTTTTTTCGCACAGCGAGAAAAAAGTTTTACGAAATATAAAATTTTTCGTGCATTTGTCCAACGTATAGCGTATAATGGAGGAAACCAAGGGGGATTCTGCGGCGGAATCGAAAACAATTGTGGCAAAAACCGCAAAAGGCCACAATTTTTCCGCTCCGCAGAACACGGAAAGGCGGTCCTCTATGCTGCACACAAGACGTGAATGCATCAAAGACATGCTCAACAGCGCCGGCTTTGTCAACGTACAGGAGCTGGTCAGCCGCTTTCAGGTTTCGTCGGAGACCATCCGGCGCGATCTGGAATATCTGGAGAAGGAAGGCCTGGTCAAGCGCATCCACGGCGGCGCCGTCAGCGTGCGGCCCCACGCCAGCGAGTCGGCCTACCAGACCCGCCAGCAGGAGCACACCAGCGAAAAGCAGGCCATTGCCCGCGCGGCGGCGGAGCTGGTGAACGACGGCGACACGGTGCTCATCGCACCGGGCACCACCGCGCTGGAGGTGGCAGGCTGCCTGAAAAGCCGCAAGGGGCTGACGGTCATCACCAACTCCCTGCCGGTGACGGTGGAGCTGGCCAGCTGCCCCAACATCAACCTCTTCTGCCTGGGCGGCCACGTCCGCGGCGACGACTACTCCACCGCCGGCATCACCGCCGTGGAGAATCTGGCCATCTTCAACGTGGCCAAGCTGATCATCGGCATCGGCGGCATCACTCCCGACCGCGGCCTGACCGACTACCGCATGGACGAGTCCGCCCTGCTGCGCACCTTCATCGAAAAGGCCGACTGCGTCATCGGCATCGCCGACCACAGCAAGTTCGGCGTGGTGTCTATTTACAACATCTGTCCGGCCGACAAGCTGGACCATCTCATCACCGACAGCGGCACCCCCGTGGAGCTGTGCAAGCCCTACCGCGACATGGGCGTGCAGGTCCACATCGTGGGTCCCTACGCGTAAGCCATGGTATTTCACAGCAGCCTCATTCCGGAGGCGGTGCAGCAATACACCGTGCCGGAGGGCTCGGAGCTGTGGCATCTGGCCTCGGGCACCTTCCGCGTGCCGGCCGGCACCGCGTGCACGCTGCCCCTGCTGCCCTCCCCCTGCGCACTGCTGCTGTTCCGCCCCACCGGCGGCGCGCTGCTCTACGGCGGCGCACCCACACTGCGCCATCTGGCGGTGGACGAAAACGGCGCCTACGGCGTACAGCTGCGCAGCGGCTGCGGCGACTGGCTGTGGAGCGGCGCTATGACCGAGCTGACCGGCCGCTGCGTGCCGCTGGAGCCCCTGCTGCCCGGCAGCGACAGGCTGGGCGCGGCGCTGCAGCGCTGCACCTCCCTGACGGAGCAGAACGCCCTCTTCGCCCGCCTTGCCATGGTGCACGGAGGGCGCAATTACCAGAGCGCACCGCTGCTGCGGCGCACTCTGGCCCTGATCGAGCAGCAGCACGGGCAGATCCGCGTGGCGGAGCTGGCCCAGAGCGTGGGCTGCAGTGAGCGCCATCTGAACCGGCTGATGCACCAGAAAACGGGCCTTGCCACCAAGACGGTGTGCCAGCTCCAGCAGCTGCACGCCTCGCTGCACAGCATGCTCAGCGCCCACCAGCGCTCCCTTCTGCATCTGGCGGTGAACTGCGGCTACTTCGATCTGGCCCACATGAACCGGCAGTACCGGCAGTTTTTAGGCTGCAGTGCCGGTGAAGTGCTGCGCCGCGGCGTCCTGCCGCCGGACGAGGGCACAACGGAATAAGCACAAGGCTCCGGACCGCGCGTCCGGGGCCTTTTTTGCGCCGAAAGAAGGCGAAAACCTCTTTCCCCCGCCTGCCGCCTGTGGTATACTGGCTGCAAGAACCCTTTACGCAGGAGGACGCACCATGGCAAAGTACTATCTGGGTCTGGATCAGGGCACCACCGGCGTCACCGCCATCCTCTTTGACGAAAACTGGCGGCAGGCCGGCCGCGGCTATCGGGAGATCCGGCAGATCTATCCCCGCGCCGGCTGGGTGGAGCACGACGCCATTGACATCTGGGAGAGCGCCTGCTTTGCCGCGCAGCAGGCCATGGACGCCGTGGGCGCTCAGGGCTGCGACATTTTGTGCATCGGCCTTGACCACGAGGGTGAGAGCGTCATTCTGTGGGACAAGGTGACGGGCCAGCCCCTTTACAACACCCTTGTCTGGCAGGATCGCCGCACCGCCGAGGCCGCCGAGGCGCTCTCGGCAAGCCATGGCGCTTATATTCTGGAGCGCACCGGCCTTGCCGTGGACGCCTATTTCAGCGCGCTGAAGCTGCGCTGGCTGCTGGACAACGTGCCGCAGGCGCAGCCGCTGCTGGCACAGGGCCGTCTGGCCGCCGGCAACATGGACGCGTGGCTGGCGTGGAACATCACCGGCGGCGCCCACGTCACCGACCCCTCCACCGCCTCGCGCACCATGCTGATGAACCTGCAAAGCTGCGACTGGGACGAGGAGGTTCTGGCCCTGCTGGACATCCCCCGCGCCATCCTGCCCCAGATCCGCGACAGCGCCGCCCGTTTCGGCACCGCCGACCCCGACCGCTTCTGCGGCATTTCCGCCCCTCTCACCGGCATGCTCAACGACCAGCAGGCGGCCCTCTTCGGCCAGACCTGCTTTGACAAAGGCAGCGTGAAGACCACCTACGGCACCGGCTGCTTCCTGCTGATGAACACCGGCGACACGCCGGCCCCCTCCCCCGGCGGCCTTGTCACCACCGTGGGCTGGCGGCTTGGCGGCCGGACCAGCTACGCGCTGGACGGCGGCGTATATATCTCCGGCGCGGCCACCCAGTGGCTGCGCGACGGCATGAAGATCATCTCCTCCGCCGCCGAGACGGAGGCCATGGCCCGCGCCGTGGCGGACAGTGGCGGCGTGTACTTCGTACCGGCCTTTACCGGCCTTGCCGCCCCCTACTGGGACTCCTACGCCCGGGGCATGATGATCGGTATCACCGGCGGCACCACGCGCGAGCACATCGTCCGCGCCACGCTGGAGTCCACCGCCTATCAGGTGGCCGACCTGCTGGGCACCATGGAGCGCGACAGCGGCGTGGAAATCCGCGCCATGCGCTGCGACGGCGGTGCCGTGGTCAACGGCTTTTTGATGCAGTTCCAGTCCGATATTCTGGGCCTGCCCCTCCACGTCCCCGAGATCCGGGACACCACCGCGCTGGGCGCGGCCTTTATGGCGGCGCTGGGCGCAGGATACGTCGCCTCCGCCGATGAGCTGCGCCGCTGCTGGCGTCTGGCGCGCACCTACGAGCCGCGCATGAGCGCCGATGAGCGCGAAGCGCTGCTGGCCCAGTGGCATCGGGCGGTGGAACGCTGCCGCGGCTGGGCAAAATAAAGAGAAAAAGACCTCTCCCGCGGGAGAGGTCTTTTCATCTTGTGCGGAAATATCAGAAGGGCAGCTGACGGCCTTCCTTCTGCCACTCGCGGAACTCGGCGGTGGCGCAGAAGATGACGTCGCCGGCGGAGTTGATGGCAGTCTCCAGAGAGTCCTGCACCACACCGATGATAAAGCCCACGGCCACCACCTGCATGGCCACCTCCTGACCGATACCCAGCAGCGAGCAGGCCATGGGGATCAGCAGCAGCGAGCCGCCGGCCACGCCGGAGGCACCGCAGGCGCCCAGCGTTGCCACGAAGCTCAGCAGGATAGCCAGCAGAATGTTGACCTCCACACCCTGAGAGAAGGCGGCAGCCAGAGACATGATGGTGATGGTGATGGCGGCGCCGTCCATATTGATGGTGGCACCCAGAGGGATGGACACGCTGTAATACTCCCGATCCAGGCCCAGCTTGTCGCACAGGGCCATGTTCACGGGGATGTTGGCGGCGCTGCTGCGGGTGAAGAAGGCGGTGACGCCGGACTCACGGAAGCAGCGCAGCACCAGAGGATAGGGGTTGCGGCGCAGCATGATGGCCACGATCAGCGGGTCGATGACCAGCGCCACCATCAGCATGCAGCCCACCAGCAGAGCCAGCAGCTTGCCGTAATCGGTGAAGATCTCCAGACCGTACTCGCTGACAGAGGCGTACACCAGACCCATGATGCCGAAGGGAGCGGCCTGGATGACCCAGGAGACGGTGCGGGACACGGCGTTGGAGATGTCGGTGAGGACCTCCTTGGTCTTTTCGCCGGCGCCCAGACGCAGGGCCAGACCCAGAATGACGGCCCAGGTCAGGATGCCCACATAGTTGGCGCTGATGATGGCCTGCACCGGGTTCATGACCATGTTGTTCAGCAGCGTGCCGAACACCTCGCCCAGGCCGGCAGGGGCCGTCTTATCCACGGTGTCGGACAGAGGGATGGTGACGCGGAAGAGGTAGCTGGCCACCACGGCGGCCACGGCGGCCAGGAAGGTGCTGAGCACGTAGAGCATGGTCACGGTACGGAAGCGCTTGCCCAGACCGGCACCGGCGCCGGAGAGGGACGCGATGACCAGCACGAACACCAGAATGGGAGCGATGGCCTTCAGGGCACCGACAAAGATGTCGCCGAAAACGGTGACGAAGCCGGCCTGAGGCACCCACAGACCCAGACAGATACCGATGACCAGACCGATGGCGATACGTCCGATCAGGGGAAAGCCCAGATAGGCGTTAAAGATCTTTTTCATAGTTACCTCCAAAATGCAACACAATGCGCCTATAGTACCATAATTTCCGCCGCGGCGCAAGCCTTTTTCTCCCGCCCGCCTTGACAATCCCCGCCGCCTTTGTTATGCTGACGCGTAGTGAATTTTGTTGGAAGGAAGGTGCTGCACCGTGAAAGAAGACCGCAAGCGCATACTGCGCGGCTGCATCTGTGCCGCTTTGGGCGGCGTATTCTGGGGCTTTTCCGGCACCTGCGGCCAGTACCTCTTTGCCCACTGGCCCGTCAGCTCCCTGTGGCTGACCTGCGTGCGCCTGCTGTCCGCCGGCACCATTCTGCTGGTGATGGCCCTCATCAAGGATGCCGGCGAGGTCAAGCGGCTTTTGCGCAGCCCCCGCGATCTGGCCCTCACCGCCCTGTACGGCGTGGGCGGTCTGATGCTGTGCCAGTACTCCTACATGACCGGCATCTCCCACTCCAACGCCGCCACCACCACGGTGCTGCAGACCACCACCATCGTCATGGTGATGGTGATCGACT
This sequence comes from Oscillospiraceae bacterium, assembly GCA_015067525.1. Classification (GTDB taxonomy): domain Bacteria; phylum Bacillota; class Clostridia; order Oscillospirales; family Oscillospiraceae; genus Vescimonas. The sequence continues at coordinate 5,468 of SVMH01000032.1, forward strand.
GTCTCCACCGCCGCCGCAAGCCTAAATGGCACGAGAGCCTCAGCGTGGCGCTGGCCCTGTTCGGCACCTTCATGCTGGCCACCGGCGGCAACCCGGGGCAAATGGTACTCAGCGCCAAGGGTCTTTTCTGGGGTCTCATGACCGCCGCCTCCATGACCTTCTACACCCTGCTTGGCCGTCCGCTGACGGCCAAGTGGAGCCGCAACGCCATGATGGGCCTCGCCATGCTCATGGGCGGCATCGTGCTGACGCTGGGCGCCCGCAGCTGGACGCTCTACACGCCGCTGCCGGCGACCGGCTGGCTGCTGGTGTGCGGCATCGTGGCCATGGGCACGCTGATCTCCTTCTCCCTCTTCATTCAGGGTATCCGCGACGCCGGCCCCGTGCGCTCGTCCATCCTCAGCGTCACCGAACCGGTGTCCGCCGCGCTGCTGGCCTTCTTCTGGCTGGGTACCCGCTTTACCCCCGCCGACCTCATCGGCTTTGCCGCCATCCTCGCCACCGTGTTTTTGCTGGCGAAACAGGAATAACAAGAAAGACCTCCCCACCACGGGGAGGTCTTTTATTTGATACCGCTTTGCCTTCCCCCTTGGGGGAAGGTGGCCCCACATCTTTAGGTGAGGTCTGCCGCGGCCCTTACCTCTTGGCCACGGCTGGCACGGCGCAAGCCGTAACGGATGAGGGTCATTGCATCCCTTCAAACCACTCGTAGGCGATGCGGGGCGTGCCGTCGTCGTGCATGTACACCACGCCGCTCTCCCGGAAGCCATGCTTCTGCACGATGTGCTGCATGACGCGGTTGTCGTGGTGGGTGTCGATGCGGAGGTAGGGGGACTTTTCGCGGCAGAAGGCGATGACCTCGCTAAAGATGCCGCCGCAGCCGTCACTGCCCAGGCGGTGGATGGTAGCGTAGGGCTCGCTTTTCCGCCACGCGCCCTCGATGGTGCCGTAGGAGGGGTCTTCCCCAAAGACAAGGGCAAAGGCGGCGCGGATGACGCCGTCACGCTCCACCACGTAGAGCTGCTTCTTGGGAATATCCGCGCGCAGCAAGTCCTCAGGCGGGAAGTGATCGCCCCACTGGTTGGGGTTGCCAGCATCGCGCATCAGCTGCCGCGCCACGGCGTAGACCTCGAAAATGCGGGGCAAATCAGATGTGGTGGCAAGCCGGATCATGGGGGAAAGTCTCCTTTCAGGGGAAGTGGGAGGATTTTCTCTCCCTCAGGCGCTTTGCGCCAGCTCCCTCATCAGAGGGAGCCTGTCTCCCCTTGTCAGGGGAGGTGTCAAAAATCGCAGATTTTTGGCGGAGGGGTAGTAGGGGCGGATATCATCCGCCCGCCGAAGGCTTAATTCTTCAAGCTCTGCAGCGGGGCGGGGATGCGTCCGCCTCTTGCGATAAACGCCGCGCTGGACGCGCCATGCACCGGCATAACGGGGGCGCTGCCCAAGAGGCCACCCATCTCCACCATGTCGCCCACGGTCTTGCCCTCCACGGGGATGATGCGCACGGCGGTGGTCTTGGAGTTGACCATACCGATGGCCGCCTCGTCGGCGATGATAGCGGAAATGGTCTCGGCGGTGGTGTCGCCGGGCACGGCGATCATGTCCAAACCCACGGAGCAAACGCAGGTCATGGCTTCCAGCTTGTCGATGGTCAAGGTGCCGTCCAGCGCGGCGGCGATCATACCCTCGTCCTCAGATACGGGGATAAAGGCACCGCTCAGACCGCCCACGTGACCGGAGGCCATGACGCCGCCCTTCTTCACCGCGTCATTCAAAAGTGCCAGCGCGGCGGTGGTGCCGTGGGTACCGCAGACCTCCAGACCCATCTCCTCTAAGATGCGGGCCACGCTGTCGCCCACCGCGGGGGTGGGGGCGAGGGACAGGTCCACGATGCCAAAGGGGGTGTCGAGGCGGCGGGAGGCCTCGGTGGCCACCATCTGGCCCATGCGGGTGATGCGGAAGGCGGTCTTTTTGATGGTCTCGGCCACCACGTCGAAGGGTTGACCCTTGCACTGCTGCAAGGCGTGGTACACCACGCCGGGGCCGGACACGCCCACATTGATGACGCTGTCGGCCTCGCCCACGCCGTGGAAGGCGCCGGCCATGAAGGGGTTATCCTCCACCGCGTTGCAGAACACCACCAGCTTGGCGCAGCCAAGACCGTCGGTATCGCGGGTCAAGCGTGCCGTCTCCTTGATGATGCGGCCCATGCGGGCCACGGCGTCCATGTTGATGCCGGCGCGGGTGGAGCCCACATTCACGCTGGAGCAGACGATATCCGTACTGGCCAGCGCCTCGGGGATGGACTGCAGGAGATACTCGTCGCCCTTACTGAAGCCCTTCTGCACCAGGGCGGAGTAGCCGCCGATGAAGTTGACGCCGCAGTCCTTGGCGGCGCGGTCCATGGCCAGGGCAAAGGGGACGTAATTTTTGGTGTCGCAGCTGCCGGCCACCAGCGCCATGGGGGTGACGGAGATGCGCTTATTGACGATTGGGATGCCGAACTCCGCTTCGATGTTCTCGCCGGTGCGGACAAGGTTGGCGGCGCGGCGGCAGATCTTGTCGTAGATCTTATCGCAGCAGCGGCGCGGGTCCTCACTGACGCAGTCAAGGAGGGAGATACCCATGGTGATGGTGCGGATATCCAGATGCTGCTGGTCGATCATCCGGATAGTGTCCATGATGTTGGTCATATCACGCATAGCCGTTCCCTCAGATCTTGTGCATGGCGTCGAAGATGTCCTCGCGCTGGATGCGGATGGCAAGGCCGCGGCCCTCGCCGAATTGGCGCAGCGCCTCGCCCAGCTTGTCAAAAGAGGTGGTGCAGGCGCTCAGATCCACCACCATCATCATGGTGAAAAAGCCCTGCATGATGGTCTGGCTGATGTCCAGCACGTTGATGTTCTCTGCGGCCAGGGTGTTGCAGACACCGGCGATGATGCCCACCTGATCCTGACCGACCACGGTTACGATTGCTTTCATGTTTCTTCTCTCCTTATTCCATTTCGTCCAGAGTCAGCCGGAAGCTGGGCATAAAGTGTTCCTTGAAAAATTCCACCTCCGGCAGGTGATAGGCGTCCAGCGCCCGCTCCGTCTGCATGGCGGCGGCGCGGAATTCCAGATTGCCGGCCTTCATCTCCTCGATGCACTTGATCCAGGCCGACAGCTTGTCCGCCGCCTTCACCAGCAGCTCCACCTCGTCGTCGGCGGGGTTCATCAGCGCATCATAGGCAGGGCGCAGCTTCTCGGGCAGCATGCCCAAGAGCTTGTCGCTGGCGACCCGCTCCACCTGCTTGTAGGCGTCGCGGATGGCGGGGTTATAGTACTTGATGGGGGTGGGCATGTCGCCGGTGAGGATCTCGGGCGCGTCATGGTAGAGGGCAGCCGCCGCCACGGCGCCGGCGTCCACATGACCGCCGAAATACTCGTTGCGGATGACGGCCAGGGCGTGGGCCAGCACCGCCACCTGATGGCTGTGCTCGGCGATGTTCTCGGTATAGCTGTTGCGCATCAGTGCCCAGCGGTTGATGAAGCGCATGCGGCTGAGATAGGCAAAAAAGTGGTTCATACGGTCTCCTCCTTGATTGCACCGTACAGCGTTTCGCCGTCGGTGTGGGTAATGGTCACGTCCAGTACGCGGTTGTGCAGCTCCTCGCCGCCGCGTACCGCCACGGCCATATAGTTGGGGGCGTGGCCGGTATACTGTTCGCCCCGGGCCTGCTCGAAAAGGACAGGGTAGGTCTTGCCTACGCAGCCGTCCAGATACGCGCGGTGCATCTTCGCCGCCACCGCCGCGGCGCGGTGGGCCCGCTCTTCGCGAACAGGCATGTCCACCTGCTCCATTTTTGCTGCCGGCGTGCCGGGGCGGATGGAATAGGGGAAGACGTGCATGGCGGCAAAGCCGCACTGTTCGATGAAGGCGAGGGTCTCTTGAAAATCCTCTTCCGTTTCACCGGGGAAGCCGGTGATGAGATCGGTGGTGATGGCGGGGCGGTCAAAGTAGCGGTTCAGCAGCTCCACCGATTCCAGAAAACGGGCCGTGTCGTACTTGCGGTGCATGTCACGGAGCGTCTTGTCGCAGCCGCTCTGGAGCGACAGGTGGAAGTGGGGGCAGAGGTTGGGAAGCTCTGCGGCGCGGCGGCAGAACTCCTCGGTGATGGTGCGGGGCTCCAGACTTCCTAAGCGCACGCGCATGGTGTCCGCCGCAGCGGAGACCACCTCCAGAAGGTCGATGAGGCTGCTGCCGTCCTTGAAATCCTTACCCCACGAGGAGATCTCGATGCCGGTGATGACGATCTCCCGATAGCCCGCCTCACGGAGGGCCCGGGTCTGCTCCACCGCGGTGATCTTGGGCTCGGAGCGGACGGGGCCGCGGGCGTAGGGGATGATGCAGTAGGTGCAGAAATTGGTGCAGCCGTCCTCCACCTTCAGCATGGCGCGGGTGCGGCTGGCCATGCCGCCGGCGCTCAGCACCTCAAAGTCGCGGCGGCGCAGGGCCTCATCCACGTGGACGATGCACTTCTCGGCGGCCACCGCCTGCTCCAGAAGATCGAGGAACTCCATCCGCTGACCGGTGCCGGAGATGAGATCAATGCCAAGACCCTCCGCCTCTTCCGTATGGGTCTGGACATAGCAGCCGCAGGCCGCCACCACGGCGCCGGGGCTGCGCTTTTTGGCCCGCCGGATCATCTGGCGGGATTTTTTGTCGCTGACGGCGGTGACGGAGCAGGTGTTGATGATGTAGGCGTCGGCCTCGGACTCAAAGTCCACCAGCTCATGGCCGCGGCGCTGCAGCTCCGTCTCCATGGCCTGGGTCTCATATTGGTTCACCTTGCAGCCAAGGGTATAAATGGCAACTCGCATTCGCTTTCTCCTTGCACTTTGGGCGTAAATTGCATATAATGATTAGTTGACGATTACCCTATATTTTACATGATACGCGCGCTTGTGGCAAGTCCCCGCGCCGCGAAAATACGAAGCGAAAGAGGTGCACTTTTTATGCACTATTTGGATCACGCCGCCACCACCCCCGTGCCCATGGAAGTAGTACAGGCCATGATGGACGTTCTTACCCATCAATACGGCAACCCCTCCGCCCAGTATCCCATGGGGCAGGAGGCAAAGCTGATGGTAGACCGCTGCCGCGCCACCGTGGCCGCCGCCCTTGGCTGCAAGCCGGAGCGGCTCTATTTCACCTCCTGCGGCACAGAGAGCGATAACTGGGCCATCCAGGCCGCCGTGTGGCACGGCCGCCATGTGGGCCGCCATATCATCACCACTTCTGTGGAGCACAGCGCCATCCTCCAGCCCTGCAAGCTGTTGGAGCAGCAGGGCTATGAAGTCACCTACCTCAAGCCTGACCGCACCGGCCACGTCACCGTGGAACAGGTGGAAAATGCCCTGCGTGAGGACACGGTGCTCATCAGCATGATGCTGGTGAATAACGAGACCGGCTGCATCTTCCCCGTGGCGGAGACCGCGGCCCTCCTGCGGGAGAAAAAGAGCCGCGCCCTTCTCCACTGCGACGCGGTACAGGGTTTTTTGAAGGTTCCCTGTGATCCTGTGGGCTGGGGCGTGGACATGATGAGCCTCAGCGCCCACAAGATCGGCGGCCCCAAGGGCATCGGCGCGCTGTACATCGCCGAAAGCTTCCGCAATCCCCGCCCGCTTCTTCCCGGCGGCGGACAGGAATCCGGCCTGCGCTCCGGCACCGAAGCCACGGCCCAAATCGCGGGCTTTGCCCGCGCCGTGGAGCTGCGGCTGGAAAATTGGGAAGAAAAAACGGCAAAAATGGCAGAATTGAAGGCTGATTGCCGTGAAAAACTCCTCTCCATCCCCACTATGGTGGAGGTAGGACGCGGCGAGGCACCCCACATCCTCTCCCTCTCCCTGCCCGGCTATCCCAGCGCCAACATCGTCACCGATCTGGGGCAAAAGGGCATCTGCATCAGCGCAGGCTCCGCCTGTCACAAGGGCAAGACCAGCCACGTGGTGTCGGCCCTGGGCCTTGACAAGCGCACCGCCGCCGGCGTGATCCGCCTGTCCTTCGGGCCGGAGACCACGAAAGAGGACATCGACGCGGCGTATGAAGCGCTGCGCGAGCATAAGGAAAAGCGCTTTGCCATGCTGTAAAAGACGGGCGGATGATATCCGCCCCTACCCCCTCCCCCGATAGAACCCGTAGGGGCGGGTATCACCCGCCCGTATGCCCCATCCCACACACGAGGTACACACTTATGTTTCACCATCTCAAGCGCGGGCCGGAATTTTACCGCTACCTCTGGCGGCTGAGCCTGCCCATGATTCTGCAAAACCTCATCACCTTCTCTCTGGGCCTCATCGACACCTTCATGGTCAGCCAGCTGGGCAACCAGGAGATGGCCGCCGTGACCACCGCCAACGTACCCGTTTTTTTGATGCTGAGCATCGTGTTCGGTATCCAGAGTGGCCTTGGCATCCTCATCAGCCAGTACTGGGGCAAGAAGGATCTGAAGAACATCAGCCGCGCCATCGGTGTGGCCGCCGCCATCGGTACGGGCCTCATCACCGTGCTGGCCGTCCTCTTCTTCCTCTTCCCGGTGCAGGTGATGGATCTTCTCAGCAACAAGCACGAGCTGAGCGTGCTGGGCGCGCCGTATCTGCGCATCATCGGCTTTTCCTACGTGTTCAACGTCCTCTCCTCCCTCTACGTCAGCGCCCAGCGCAGCGTGGAGAACCCCAACTTCGGCATGAAGGTGTTCGGCACCTCCACCATCGTCAACACGGTGCTCAACTACCTGCTGATCTACGGCAAGTGCGGCCTGCCCGCTCTGGGCATTCAGGGTGCGGCGTTGGCCACGCTGCTTGCCCGCGTGGTGGAATTCACCATCTGCCTGGTCTGCGCCCTGCGCAGTAAGACCATTCCCCTTGACCTTCCCTGCCTGCTGCGGCCCGGCATGGACATGCTGCGCCGCTTCGTGCGCTACGCCTCCCCCGTGATCGTCAACGAGATCTTCTGGGGCGCGGGCAACTCGCTGCTGACCGTCATTCTGGGCTACACCCACAACAGCGTGGAGATGCTGGCCGCCAACGCCGTGACGGGCAATCTGAGCCGCCTGTTCCTTGTGGTGTGCTTTGGCCTCGGCGCCGCCACGGCGGTGATCGTGGGCAAGGCCATCGGCGAGGGGCAGAGCCACGCGCAGGTCATGTCCCTGACCCAATGTCTGCTCCTGTTCACCGTGGTGGTCAGCGCCGGTATCGGCGCCTTCGCCCTTGTGCTTATCCCCACGGTGTTCCAGCCCTACATCTTCCCCCTCTTCAAGCTCTTTGATGAGTCGGCCCGCATCGCCACCGCTTTCGGCGTGGCCGCCTTTGCCTGCATGCCCTTCCACGCCTACTCCATCAGCGCCATCACCGGCGCCATGCGCTCCGGCGGCGATGTGACGTGGGCTACGGTGCTGGATCTGATCCCCCAGTGGCTGCTGGGCCTGCCGCTGACGGCTCTGCTGGCGCTGGTCTGGGGCGCCGGTCCCTTCGCCATCGCCTTTGCCACCCACGCCGAAGCCGCCATGAAGGTACCCCTTTGCATGTGGCGCATCGGCACCGGCAAGTGGATCCACGACGTGACGGTGGACAAGGAGGACCTATGAGTTTATTTTGCTGCCCCCTGTGCGCCGCACCTTTGCAGCGCGGTGAGCGCGCCTACCGCTGCCCTGCCGGCCACAGCTTCGACATTGCTGCCGAGGGTCACACCCACCTGCTGCCGGTGAACCGAAAGAACTCCAAAATGCCCGGTGACGACAAGGGCATGGCCGCCGCCCGCAGCGCCTTTCTGAACGAGGGCTACTACGCCCCCCTGCGCGATGCCCTGTGCCGCCTGAGCTGCCAGCTGACGGGTCAGCGCTGCGCGGTGCTGGACACCGGCTGCGGCGAGGGCTACTACACCGCCGGTATCTATCAGTCGCTTTGTGATGCCGGTAAGGATGTGCAGATGGCGGGCACCGATATCTCCAAATTCATTCTCAAACGGGCGGCCAAGCGGGAAAAGGCCATTGAGTTCGCCGTGGCCTCGTCCTACCATCTGCCCGTGGGCGACGGGAGCATCGACCTTCTCATCAACTGCTTCTCCCCGCTGGCGCTGGAGGAGTTTTTGCGCGTATTGAAACCCGGCGGACGGTTTTTGTACGTTGTCCCCTCCGAGCGGCACCTGTGGCAGATGAAGGAAGTGCTGTACGATGTACCCCGCCCCAACGAGGTGAAGCTGACCCCCTACGAGGGCTTCCGGTACTTAGAAGTTGCTCAAGTCCGCGACACCATCACCGTCCGCGGTCAGGAGCACATCCACGCCCTCTTCCAGATGACGCCCTATTACTGGAAAACCCCCAAAGCGGGCGCGGAGCGTCTGGCGCAGCTGGACACCCTCACCACCGAGATCGCCTTTGACATCCACGTGTATGAAAAAGTCTGACGCAGCCGCCAAGGCCCCCTTGTGTAAAGGGGGCTGTCAGCCGTAAGGCCGACTGGGGGATTGTCTGCACTGCACCACCAGCAGCCCCTCCGTCACACCTTTGGTGTGACACCTCCCCTTGCACAGGGGAGGCTCTTATTTCCCGCAGAAAGGAGCCACGCTATGAAGATTCGCGTCTGCAAGAGTCACTGGTTTGGAACGATTATGTGCTGGGGCTGGGCCCTTTTCTGTCTGATTGGCCCTGTTATTTTCTGCGCCGTTTATGCCGTCCCCGGTGACTTTCCGTGGTTTATTCTGCTCTGCGGTTTTCTCCTTGCTGGAGTTTTTGGAGCCTTCCCCTTTTCAGATTGGAAAGCCATGATGACCGTGAAGGTAGCGGATGGTTGCTTTCGCGGCTACTTCTTCGGCAAACTATGCAGTGAGGTCTCTGCGGATCGCGATATCTACTATGCTACTTTTGCCCAAATTGGCGCAGGCCTTTTCATCCTCCTGTCTAATGAGCCGCTGACTATCCCGAAGGATGGCCCATTTTGTATACAACAGCAGCTGCTGCCCAAGCAGGTGATCCTGCCCTTCAACGCGGAAGCCGCCCCCTATCTGGACTTGAAAAACTGGCACTTTCACGCCGATATTCCCCTGCACCACACCAAGGTGTCCCAACTGGGACACAAGTACCGCAGCTAATCATGTCGGAAAGGAGCCACGCTATGCGCGCCTGCGTTATATTCGCCTCGCCCCGTGGTGAGGACAGCAATACCCGCGCGATACTGCATACTTTCCTCGATGCATGGCGCGATGCCGGTCACGAGGCGGAAATCTTCTCCCTCTATGACCTCTCTATCGCCCCCTGTCGGGCCTGCAGGGCCTGTCAGACCGATCACAGCGCCCCCAACTGCGCCATTCGCGACGATATGGCACCCATTTTTGAGAGCGTCCTCAAAAGTGATCTCCTCGTCTTTGCCAGTCCCATCTACTCGTGGTACTGCACAGCGCCCCTCAAGGCCGCCATGGATCGTATGGTCTACGCATTGTGCAAGTTCTACGGCGCGGAGCGCGGCCCCTCCCTTTTGGAGGGAAAGGCCCTGTGCGCCATCACCACCTGCGGCTACCGCCCCGAACAGGGCGCCGACCTCTTTGACGAGGGTCTGCGCCGCTGGTGCAAGCACGCGAAAACGCGGTATCTCGGCCTCCACGCCGCGCGGCATCTGGGGTATGATGTGCCGTTTCTGACGGAGGAAATCGCTCAAAACGCGGCGGAATTTGCGGAAAATATTCTCAAAAGCATATAAAAAGACCGTCCCACGCGGGACGGTCTTTTTTAGCCTTGCAACACACCATAGCGGATATCCAAATAATACTGCATGGTGCGGAACTTGGGATCCTCTCCCCAGAAGCCGTTGACACTGTACTGTCGGGCCGACAGGGCGGGGTAGACAGCCTTCTGATTGTGGATATAGTCGGTGTTGGTTACCATGCTCACCTCATCACAGCGGTATACGCCGTAGAGGAGATAACCTCGGGCTCTGTTCCCCTGCCGCGGCAGGGACCATGCGGCGTAGCGTGCTGTATACTCGTCTCCAAACCACGATGTGGTGCTCATAGGCACCAGCTCCGGCGAATTGGTAAAGATGTCCTCTCCCTCTTCGTACAGCAGCCGCACCCGAGGCGGCAGCGTCTCGTCAGCGCGAAAATAAACAAGTCCGTTGGGCACGTATTGCTCGTGGAGCAGGATGGCCTGCAGCGCCTCGGTGCCCCGATGGCGCGGCATCTCCACCCAGGCAAAATGCTGCAGCACCGCCCAGCGCTCCTCTCCCGGCAGCTGGATGGCGGCGCTGCGGCACAGCAGCTTGCCGCCGTCATCGGTGGTAAAGGTATCCCCGACCCCCAGCAGTACCCGCTGCGCACCGGCCAGCGCTGCCAGCTCCTCGCTCGTCAGGTCGGCTGCCATGTCCTCCGGCAGGCCGAGGGTGCGCAGGTTTTCGACGATTTCTTCACAGCCCACCTGCTCATTGGCAGGGCGTACCTGCCAGTCCATGGGATAGCGGCTGCCGAAGATCAGTGCCAGCGCGATGACTGCCGCCACCGCCGCCAGCCACACCGCCGTCAGCCGGCCGTCACTGACACGGGGCTGCAGCGGCTGCAGAACATAACCGTTTTCCTCAAAAAAGCGCAGTGTTTTGCGCAAAGAGCGTAACACCAGGAAGTAAAGCAGCAGGATCAGGAAAAACGCAAACCCGCTCACTTGTTCCGCCCCTGCCAGCGCCAGCGCCGTCAGCGCGCCGTACCACACCAGCAGCATGGCGGCGCCGGGAGCGGAGGGTTTCTCCTGCCCCGCGCGGCGGGCGATGCCCAGCAGGCCACGCCACAGGGAAAAGTAGAGCGCCAGCCACACCACCACGATCACAAGGCCCACCGGCCGCTCCAGCGATGCGAAAATTTCCGTCTCCGGCAGCAGCGTGCCCTCCACCGCCAGCGTACACAGCCGCGCGGCGCACAGCATCCACGCAAGGCCATGGCACAGCCCCAGCCAGCCGTTTTCTTTGCGCAGAGGACGGAAGGCCTGCACCAGCAAGATGATGCCGATGGCCGGCAAGATCACGTCCAGATAGAGGAAGTTCAGCGTGATGGTGGACAAAATCACGCCCCACACCAGCTTGCCTGCCAGATGCTGCCACGGCGTGGGATCCACCCGCTCCTCCTCCGGCAGCGCGGTCATGTCAAAGTCTGCCAGCTGCTCGGTGAGTTCCCAATCAAAGCGTTTCTCCTCGCTCATCCGTCCTCACCTCCCATCAGACGGCGCATTTTATCGCGCAGGCGATACAGCCGGCCCTCCACGCCACGCTCGGTGAGACCCAGCTCAGCGGCGATCTGGGCGGTGGACTGGCCGTAATAATACTTGCGGAAAAAGATCTGACGCTCCGTGCCGTACAGCTGCGCCACGGCCTGATAGAGCCGCTGCTGCCGCTCGCGGCGCAGCACCTCATCCTCGGCGCTGGGGACGGTCACGCTCTCGTCCAGCGGCGTCTCCCCCTTGCGCCGCCGCGCGCGGTTCAAAGCGGCGTTGCGGCAGATGACGGTGAGCCACGCGGCAAAGGAGGCCCGTTTCTCATCAAACTCCCCCGCCTTGCGCCACAGCGTCATGGCCACGTCCTGCACGCACTCCTCCTGCTCCCGCGTGTCGGGCAGGAAGGGACGGATGATATAGCGGATGCGGGGGCCATAATACCGCAGCAGCTCGTGAAGCGCCGCTTCGTCCCCTGCGGCGATGCGCCGCAGCAGCTCCGTATCACGCACAGTCCATCCCCCCTTTCCGGTTTCTTCTACTATATGATACACCATCCGCAGTCAAATCCCACGGAAAATTTTACAAAAAGAAAAAAAGACCCGTCTGCCGAAGCAGACGGGTCTCTCTTTTAACCGGATGATCACAAGATCAAGTTGACTTACTTGGTAGCCTTCTTAGCCTGCTTGCCGAAGGTAGCAACACCCTCGATGACCAGGATGACAGCCAGGATGGTCATAGCGGCGGCGAAGATCAGCTGGAACCAGTCGCCCCAAGGAGCACCGGCAGCAACAGCACCGGCCTTGGCGATGACGGTCTTGACCAGCTGGGTGATGGTAGCAGCCAGCATGAAGATCATGGGGATGAAGAACATCTTGTTGTTCTTGCCGATGTTGCCCAGCCAGGCGGCGACGGCCATCAGAGCCAGACCGGCCAGCAGCTGGTTAGCAGCACCGAACAGACCCCAGATGGCGCTCAGGGACAGGCCGCCCAGGACGGAGCCGATGCCGACCATGACCAGAGTGCAGACGACGGGGTTAGCAAAGACCTTGCGCAGGCCGGTGGCGTCCTGCCAGGAAGCCTCGTTGTCCTTCAGCAGCAGCTCGCCGAACATGTAGCGGGACAGACGAGTACCGGAGTCCAGAGAGGTCAGAGCGAAGACAGAGACGGCCAGGGTCAGCAGAGCATAGATGGTGCCATAGACAGCGGAGGTCTCAACACCGAACATGGTGGCGATACCGGTAGCGAAAGCAACGGCGGGGGCACCCTGGAAGGCGCCATCGACGATGAACTTATCAGCGACCATACCAACAGCGATCAGGGAGATGATGCCCAGAGCGGACTCGATCAGCATAGCGCCGTAACCGATCAGCTTGGCGTCCTTCTCGTTGGACAGCTGCTTGGCAGTGGTACCGGAGGCGATCAGGCTGTGGAAGCCGGAGCAAGCGCCGCAGGCCACGGTGATGAACAGGGTGGGGAACAGGCCCTTCTTGCCGGTGAAGGCGGGCAGGGTGAACTCAGCGGGGCCACCCAGGTTGCCGATGCCGGACAGGATGATACCGACGATGGCGATGACCATCATGGCGTACAGCAGGTAGCTGGACAGATAGTCACGGGGCTGCAGCAGGATCCACACGGGAACCAGAGAAGCGATGGTGATGTAGGCAGCGATGATGACGATCCAAGCGGTACGGCCGATGGCCACACCGAAGTTCAGACCGATGACCAGAGCCAGGCAAACACCGATCAGGCCGATGACGGTGGCGGGGCCGGTCTTCATGCCCATCTTGGTGGTCAGCATACCATAGATGATGGCCAGGACGATGAACAGGATGGAGACCATAGCGGTGGTCTCGTTACCGGTGGGGTTGGTGGTGATGAAGCCGGGGGTCTCGGAGAAGAAGGTACCGGCAACAACGTTCACGAAGGAAGCGATGACCAGGATCAGAACCAGCAGAGCGAAGATGATGAACAGGTTCTTGGCGCGCTTGCCCATGGAGGTCTTGATGATCTCACCAACGGACTTACCGCCGTTGCGGGTGGAAGCGAACAGAGCGCCGTAGTCATGCAGACCACCGATGAAGATACCACCGATGATGCACCACAGGAACACGGGGACCCAACCAAAGACGGCAGCCTGAATGGGGCCGTTGATGGGGCCGGCGCCGGCGATGGAGGAGAAGTGATGGCCCATCAGAACAGCGGGCTTGGCGGCGACGTAGTCGACACCGTCGTTCACTTCAACAGCGGGGGTCTTGCGGGTGGGATCAACGCCCCACTCCTTGGCCAGCCAGGAGCCGTAGGTCAGGTAACCAACGACCAGCAGGACGATGGCAGCGAGAATGATCAGAATAGCAGTCATTTCTCATTACTCTCCTTTTTGATAGCAGATTTTATATTGCCAAAGAGCTTCGTCAGGATCTGACCCATCCGGTTACAAGTCAGTTTTCCTGTGGAAGTCTCCAATGCAATCACGCGATAGTGGCTCCAGCCCCAGAAAGTATGGTGATAACTCTCATAGCGGCGGAGCTTTTTGAGGAAGGCGGCCGCATCATCGTCCATCTTCTCGGCCAGGATCACCAGATGCACATCGCTGTTGCGGTGGTTGGGCTTGGGTTCCACCCGGGCCATGCCGCGGCTCCAGGCAGTCTCGTCCAGCATCTGTGCCTGCGCCAGCGTCAGGTGGTCCACAGCGGCAAAGTAGATGTACTCATGGGAATCCGACTCGCCCAGCTTGGCGGACTTGACCAGGAAGTACTGCACATCCTGTGCCAGAAACTCCGCCTCGGCATCAAAGGGGGGCTCCACGCCTTCCTCCTTGACGTTGTAATAGCGATAGTAAGATTTCAGCAGGGTCTGCAGGGCTTCCTTGGACGTCATAGATACGGTCTCCTCAAAACGGATATTGCGGCGCAAACGAAATGCTTGCGCCTATCATTTTACTGCTAAGGGCCGTAAATAACAACCCCTTTTTCGATAAAATTTTAGAAAAATTTCAGAAAACGGCCGCAAAGTCAGGCTTCCTGCGCCGGATCCTTCGGTTTTCCCACCTCGGCGTGGGGTGCCAGGCGCGCCAGCTCCTCCAGCATGATCTTGCCGGCACGCTCGCCGGGCAGCTGGATCTGGGCCTTTTCGCCCTCGGCGGTGCAGATGACGATGTTCTCCACCTCAAAGTCGCCCTTGCCGCAGCACATCTTGGCCGGGATCAGCAGCACGCGGCGGAACACACGGGTCATGTCCTCATAGGGGATGTAGTAGACCTTCAGCTTGTCGCGGAAATACAGGCACTTGGCGCCCAGACGGGCCTTGCCGATCTCGCGGCCTTCCTTATAGCCGGCAAACAGCACCTCGTTCGCCAGTTCACTTGCCAGAGGATAAAATTTCATAGTCGTTCTCCCTTCTCCACCGCCCTTTGGGCAGTGTATTTGATTTTGGGTGTATCTTACCATATATCACCGCGCTTTTACTGTGATATATGCCACATTTTTAGAATTAACAATAATTATTATTGTTAGCCTCATTCCTTTGATATATTATTTTAACAAAAACTTGGTACTTTGTCTATGGGGAAAAAAGACCCGCGCCGTGGGCGCGGGTCGGTGCGTTTTTTACTTCTTCTTGCTGTGGATGGCCTTCATGCGTTTTTCGTGGTTGAGGATGGTCTTGCGGATGCGCAGGCTCTCGGGGGTGACCTCCAGCAGCTCGTCGTCGGCCAGGAACTCCAGACACTGCTCCAGACTCAGCTTACGGGGCGGCACCAGGCGCAGGGCCTCGTCGGAGCCGGCGGCGCGCATATTGGTCAGCTGCTTGCGGCGGCAGACGTTGACCACCACGTCCTCCTGCTTGGGGCACACGCCCACCACCATGCCCTCGTACACCTTGACGCCGGGGCCGATGAAGAGGGCGCCGCGCTCCTGTGCGTTGAAGAGGCCGTAGGCCACAGACTCGCCGGTCTCGAAGGACACGAGAGAGCCGGTGTTGCGGCGGCTCAGCTCGCCGCGGTAGGGGGCGTAGGAATCAAAGACGCTGGCCATGATGCCCTCGCCCTTGGTGTCGGTGAGGAACTCGTTGCGGTAGCCGAAGAGGCCGCGGGAGGGGATGAGGAACTCGATCTTCATGCGGCTTCCCACGGGGTTCATCTCAATAAGGTCGCCCTTGCGGCCGCCCAGCTTTTCGATGACGGCGCCCACGG
Source organism: Oscillospiraceae bacterium (assembly GCA_015067525.1). Taxonomy (GTDB): domain Bacteria; phylum Bacillota; class Clostridia; order Oscillospirales; family Oscillospiraceae; genus Vescimonas. The sequence continues at coordinate 20,888 of SVMH01000032.1, forward strand.
CGTCGGAAGGAACGTCCACCACCAGACGCTCCATAGGCTCGCAGAGCTTGCCGTCGATGGTCTGGTAGAGCACGCGGGGAGGAGACACCTGGAACTCGTAGCCCTCGCGGCGCATGGTCTCAATGAGGATGGAGAGGCTCATCTCGCCGCGGCCGGCCACGTTGAAAGCGTCCATGGAGCCCTCGATCTCGCTGACGCGGAGAGACACGTCCTTCAGCGTCTCGCGGAAGAGACGGTCACGCAGCTGGCGGGAGGTGACGAACTTGCCCTCGCGGCCGGCATAGGGGGAGTCGTTGATGGCGAAGGTCATCTCCACGGTGGGGGCGCTGATCTGCACGAAGGGCAGGGGCTCGACACAGGTGGGGACGCAGATGGTGTCGCCGATGGTGATCTCGCCGATACCGCTCAGGGCGATGATGTTGCCGGCGGTGGCCTCGGTGACCGGCGTGCGGCCCAGACCGTCAAACTCATACATGCTGACGGCCTTGGCCTTCTTGGCGGGGGCATCGGGGTCGTGGTAGTTGCACACGGCGATCTCCTGATTCTGCTTCAGGGTGCCGCGCTCGATGCGGCCGATGGCGATGCGGCCCACGAACTCGTTGTAGTCGATGGCGCTCACCAGCATCTGGAAGGGCTGGTCCACCTCCGCCTCGGGGGCGGGGATGTAGTCGATGATGGTGTCAAAGAGGGGCTTGAGGTCGGTGCCGGCCACGTCGGGGGAGTAGCTGGCCGTGCCCTGACGGCCGGAGCAGAAGAGGGTGGGCGAGTCGAACTGCTCCTCGGTAGCGTCCAGATCCATCAGGAGCTCCAGCACCTCGTCCATCACCTCGTGGATGCGCTGGTCGGGGCGGTCGATCTTGTTGACCACCACGATGACGCGGTGACCCAGCTCCAGCGCGCGGGACAGGACGAAGCGGGTCTGGGGCATGGGGCCCTCGGCAGCGTCCACCAGCAGGATGACGCCGTTGACCATCTTGAGGATACGCTCCACCTCGCCGCCGAAGTCGGCGTGGCCGGGGGTATCCACGATGTTGATCTTGGTGTCACCGTACTGAATGGCGGTGTTCTTGGCAAGGATGGTGATGCCGCGCTCGCGCTCGAGATCGTTGGAGTCCATGACGCGGTCCACCGTCTCCTGATTGGCGCGGTAGGCGCCGCCCTGCTTGAGCATCTCGTCCACCAGCGTGGTTTTGCCGTGGTCAACGTGGGCGATGATGGCAATATTTCTCAGTTTTTCGTTTCTCATAGGATATCGTCTCCTTAACGCCCCGTGGGGCGGGAACTGCACGGGTTTATTTTGGCTCTAACTTTAATATTATAGTCCTCCCCTTTTCCGATTGCAAGAGCCGCCGCGTAGCTTTTCGCCCTTTTTCGCATTGACAAAAACCGCCGTGCGAGGGTACAATAGCTAAAGCATCTGCGCCTGTAGCTCAGTTGGATAGAGCGGCCGCCTCCTAAGCGGCAGTTGGTTCGTTTCCTGTTGAGCCTGAAAATTGAATAGTTTTTGCATAAGCCCCCGTAGCTCACCTGGACAGAGCGTGCGCCTCCTAAGC
>SVMH01000033.1 GCA_015067525.1 Oscillospiraceae bacterium
CGCGGCTCTTTTTCAGCGCGCACACGCCCACGCCGCGGCGGAAGGCGGCCTGATCGGAGGGGTAGAAGCCAAAGCCCTCCACCACCTCCACCGACTTGTCGCCGGCGGGGAGGAAGCTTGCGCGCAGCAGATCCGTGACCTCCGTTTTCTTCACCTTTTTGCCGGGGAAGAACTGAAGACTGTCGCCGTCGCCCACGCAGTCAAAGTTGAGGACGAGGGCGTTTTTCTTGGCTTCCTTATGCTTGCCCGCAAAGGCGGCAGAGCCAAGGAGGCCCCGTTCCTCGTTGTCAAACCACACGAAGCACACATTCTCGCGCAGGTCTTGGGGCAGGCTGAGGGCGATCTCCAGCAACGTCACCGTGCCGGAGGTGTTGTCGTTGGCGGTGTGGCGGTTGGCTTTACCGTCGAACATCCACCACAGACAGAACAGCAGCACCGCATAACCTGCCAGCGCGCCGAAGCCGGGGCCCACCTCGCCATCGGTGAGCACCATCAGGCCGAAGGTGACGCCGAAGGTCACGGCAAACACGATGGCGAAAAACACCACCACGATCACCAGCTGATACGCCAGATACCAGAAGAGACTCCGGGGCGTGATGAAGTTGGGGAAGGGCAGCACGGCGCAGGTGTCGTAGTGGGCCGTCAGCAGCACGCGGGCCTTATCGGGATCGCCGGCCACCACGTTGTGGCTGGTGTAAAGGCTTTTGTGCTTCTCCACCTGCGGCGCGTAGCCAGCGGCTGCAAGCTGCTCACACAGCCACGCGCGAAAGGTCTCTTTTTGTTGTTTACTCTTGCGGATCTCGAACTTTTGCAGCACTTGGCGGCTCACATTTGTCATGGCGTTCTCCTTTACTCCACGGTCACATCCGCGGTTCGGGCGTCCAGCAGCGTCAACAGATCGGCAGGGTCGCACTGGACCTGATAGCCGATCTTGCCGGCGCTGACCATGAGGGTGTCAATGATCTCCACCGTCTCATGGAACACGGTGGGGAACTGCTTTTTCATGCCCACGGGGCTGCAGCCGCCGTGGACGTAGCCGGTGAGGGGCAGAAGTTCTTTCTGGGGCAGCATGACGATGGACTTCTCCCCCACCGCTTTCGCCGCCTTCTTCAGGTCCAGATTCTCCGCCACCGGGATGTCGAACACGTAGTACGCCCCCGAGGCGCCCCGGGTCACCAGCGTTTTGAAGACACATTCCACGTCCTGACCCAGCATCTGCGCCACGCTGACGCCGTCGATGGCGCCGTCGGTGGGATAGGTGTGGGCCGTATAGGCAATGCCCTGGGCTTCCAGCACGCGCATCACGTTGGTCTTGTTGTCCTTTTCCTTTGCCATATTGCTCACTCCTTTGCCAGCAGCAGTACGCCGCCCAACACGCACACGATACCCAAAATCACCCACAGGCTCAACGCTTCACCAAACACGAACACGCCCACCAGCGCGCCCACCACCGGCTCCACATTGGCGATGATGGAGGCCTTGCCGCTCTCCACGCCTTCCAATCCTTTGGTATAGAAGAGATAGGGCAGCGCCGTGGCAATGACGGCCAGACCCAGCGCGCCCGCGATGCCGCGGCCGTCCGTCATGACGGCGGCGATGGCGGCGGTGTCCCAGAACACCAGCGACCCAAGACCTGCGAACACGAAGGTCCAGTAGGTCATGGTGAGGCTGTCGTAGTGGCGCAGCGTATAGTGAGAAAAGATGGTATAGGTGGCGTAGCAGAAGCCGGAGGCAACGCCCAGCAGCAGGCCGCGGGGCGAGGCCGTCACCTCGCCGCCCACAAGGCCGCTGACAAGGCCGCAGCCCACCAGCGCCAGCACCAGCGCCGTCACCTTGCGCCGCGTAATGGGCGCTTTCCACAGCGCGGCGCTCATCAGCACCACAAAGGAGGGTGCGAGGTACAGCAAAATACCGGCCACCGCCAGCGAGCACTCCATCTGGCACTGGAAGTAGACGATACTCAGACCCAGCACGCTGACAACGCCGCTGCCGAGGAAGAGGGGCAGGTGCCGCAGCTTCACGCGGAACACGTCACGGCGGATCAGGGCAAACACGATGGTCAGCACCAGAAGCGCGCCAAAGTTGCGGATGGTGACCCGCTGCAGCACGCCCACGCCCAGCTCACCCAATATGCGGTTGAAAAGGCCGATGACGCCCCAGCAGGCGGCGGCGAGGATGACATAAAGGTAGTGGATATAGGTTTTCATAGGTCGTATTGTATTATCCCTGTTTTCTCAGCTCGATGATCTGATCGCGCAGCAGCGCGGCGTATTCGAATTCCAGCATCTTGCTGGCCGCCTGCATCTCCTTTTCGAGGCGGCGGATGGTCTCCTGCCGCTCGGCATCGGACAGTTTTTTCTTGCTCTTTTTCGATGCCTCCTCGGCGGTGTGGCTGATCTCCACCATCTCCCGCACGCTCTTGCGGATGGTGCGCGGCACAATGCCGTGGAGACGATTGTAAGCGTCCTGCTTTTTGCGGCGGCGCTCCGTCTCGTCCATAGCGCGTTTCATGGAGGGCGTGACGGTGTCGGCATAGAGGATGACAAGGCCCTCGGCGTTGCGGGCAGCGCGGCCGATGGTCTGGATGAGGCTGGTCTCGCTGCGGAGGAACCCCTCCTTGTCGGCGTCCAGAATGGCCACCAGGCTCACCTCCGGCAGGTCCAGACCCTCGCGCAGCAGGTTGATGCCCACCAGCACGTCAAACTCGCCCAGACGCAGGTCGCGGATGATCTCCATGCGCTCCAGCGCCGCCACGTCCGAATGCATATACCGCACGCGGATGCCGACGCCGCGGAAGTGGGCGGTGAGGTCCTCGGCCATGCGCTTGGTGAGGGTGGTCACCAGCACGCGCTCGTTCTTCCCGGCGCGGGTACGGATCTCAGCCACCAGATCGTCGATCTGGCCCAGCACGGGGCGGATCTCCACCTTGGGGTCCAGCAGACCCGTAGGACGGATGACCTGCTCCACCACTTGGTCGGCGTGCTCTTTTTCATAGTCGCCCGGGGTGGCGGAGACATAGACAGCCTGGGAGAACCGCTCTTCAAACTCCTCAAACTTCAGCGGGCGGTTATCGAAGGCGCAGGGCAGGCGGAAGCCGTAGTCCACAAGGCTGGTTTTGCGGGCGTGGTCGCCGTTGTACATGGCCCGCACCTGGGGCAGCGTCACGTGGCTCTCGTCCACAAAAAGGACAAAGTCCTCGGGGAAAAAGTCCAGCAGCGTCATGGGCGCCGAGCCCACGCCTCGCTGGGAGATGATGCGGGAATAATTTTCGATGCCGGAGCAGTAGCCCAGCTCCGTCAGCATCTCCATGTCGTACTCCGTCCGTTGGCGGATGCGCTGGGCCTCGATGAGCTGATTATGCTCCTCAAAGAACCTGACCCGCTCCTCCAGCTCCTGCCGGATGACGCCCATGGCCCGCTCCATCTTGTCCCGGGGCGTGACATAGTGGCTGGCGGGATAGATGGCGATATGCTGCAGCTGCCGGTTGGCCACGCCCGTGACAGGATGGAACTCGGTGATGCGGTCGATCTCATCGCCGAAGAACTCCACGCGGATGGCCTTATCCTTGTAGTAGGCAGGATACAGCTCCACCGTGTCGCCCCGGACGCGGAACATATTGCGGCCAAAGGCCACGTCGTTGCGCTCGTAGCGGATCTCCACCAGACGGCGCAGCAGCTCGTCCCGATCGTACGCCTGCCCCGGGCGCAGGGAGATCATCATTTTGGCAAAGTCGTCCGGCTCACCCAGGCCATAGATGCAGCTGACCGACGCCACCACGATGACGTCCCGCCGCTCCAGCAGGGCGCAGGTGGCGCTCAGGCGCAGGCGGTCGATCTCCTCGTTGGTGGAGGCGTCTTTTTCAATATAGGTGTCGGTGTGGGCGATATAGGCCTCGGGCTGGTAGTAGTCGTAGTAGGATACGAAGTATTCCACGGCGTTGTTGGGGAAAAACTCGCGGAACTCCTCGCATAGCTGGGCGGCCAGCGTCTTGTTGTGGGCCAGCACCAGCGTGGGGCGCTGCACCTTTTCAATGACCTTGGCCATGGTGTAGGTCTTGCCCGAGCCGGTGACGCCCATGAGCACCTGCTCGCGCAGGCCGTTCTCCAGACCCTCCGCCAGCGCGGCAATGGCCTCCGGCTGATCGCCCGAGGGTTCGTAGGGAGAAATGACTTTGAAATCAGGCATAGCGGTTCCTCCTGACAGTAAAACACGATGATATTACCGAAGCGTGCCTCCGGCGGCCATTTTTTGTCAAGAGCAACAAAAAATGGACAAAAATGCCCGTGGAAACCCACGGTTTCCACCCCTCCTTCCCGCGGAGTACCTTTCTGATTATACTACATATTGCCGCGTGGAAATCGGCGCGTGGAAACTCCCCCTAAATGTTGTATGGTCTTGCGCATCCCCCTCGCTCGTCCGCTTACCTGTTCAAAATATAGGAGCATCAGCTTCTACATTTTTGAGCGGTGCGGCAGCGAAAAGAGAAACAGGGGCAATCCCTGATTTGCGCCAAAATGCTGTTCCGGCAAAGCGCGCGGTAGAGGTAACGTGTTAGAAAGAGTAACCCCGCGTAAGGGGGTCAAGGGACCATTGGTCCCTTGCGGCGTTTCTTTTCCTCTTTTCTTTCCGCTGGTGGAAAGAAAAGAGGCCGTCGGAGACAGGACAAGTCTCCGAATTCGCAGGGAGTTTGTGAGCGTAAGCCGGGAGCGCCCTGCAGATGCATAAAAGGACAGTTTCACAGAATTTCGCCGTCGGGCGGCGAGTGCGCTGCAAACCTCGCCAAAAAACAAAAATTTTTGGTGTAATGTTACAGCAGCATCCCGCTGGCGGCCATGGACACGAAGTCCTCGTCGGCCACCACGATGTGGTCCACCAGATCGATGCTCACCGTTTGAAGCGCCTGGCGGATCTGGGCCGTTACCTGCCGGTCCTCCTCCGAGGGCAGGGCCACGCCGCTGGGATGGTTATGCCCCAGCACCACGCGGCTGGCATCGCAGCGCAGAGCCGTCTCCACCACCTCGCGCACACTGACCGGCGCCATGGACGTCGTGCCGGAGGAGAGCCGGCCGTAGCTCAGCAGTTTTCCCTTGGCATCCAGACACACCTGATAGAGCACCTCGCGCCGTTCACCGCGCAGCAGCTGCAGGAAAAACCGACCCACCGACTCCACAGAGTTCAGAATGATCTCCTTTCTGCCTTCCAGCGCGGCATACTGGCCCGCCGCCGGCAGCAGCGTCAGGAAGAGGGCCGTCTGCTCACCCACGCCCTCCACGCGGCTCAGTTCCTCCACGGAGGCGCCGAACACGCCGCCCAGCGAACCGAAGGCGTTGACGAGCCGATGGGCGATTTCATTGGTGTCCCGCCGGGGAATGGCATAATACAGCAGCAGTTCCAGCACCTCATGGTCGGCAAAGCCGTCCAGTCCGTGCTGCAGGAACTGTTCCTTTTTGCGCTGTCTGTGTCCGTCGTGCAGGCCCATGATGTGCTCCCTCCCCGCCTGTTTGGTAAGGTAATATTATATCACACATCTGTTCTATCCACAAGCATTTCTTCAAGCGGAAACTTTCTTCCCGGACCGGTGCGCCGCAGATTTTTTTCACATGCTCTTGACATGAAAAAAATTTTGGAATACCATAGCAATACATAGAAAACGCTCCGGTAGGTAAGGCTACCGCAGGGATATGGACTGCTGCCGCGACATGGTGGAGACACCACAAGATGGTTTGAACAGGCGATATCGAATGCAAGGTATCATCTAACGCAGTTTCACCGCCCCGCGATGCTAAAGCTTGTTACGGGGAACGATCCGCCCACAGGGGCGGACTATCGTGCTTCCGCCACAACGCCGCCGCTGCGTTGTGGATTTTTTATTTTCCCCGGAAAGGAGGAACAGCCATGTTCGAAAACGACAACATCACCGAATTCATGTCGGCTTTTGACGAAAAGCTGGAGGGCTACCCGGAACAGATCGAGGAGTTCATTTCCAGTAAGCAGTATTCTGTGCTGCGGGATCTGTTCCTGCCGCTGGAGCCTGCCGACATCGCCTACCTGCTGGAGGAGTGCGGCGAGGCGCACATGCCCCTTCTGTACCGTCTGCTGCCCAAGGAGCTGGCCGCCGAGGTCTTTGTTGAGCTGGAAAGCGACAGTCAGGAAATGCTCATCAACGGCTTTTCCAACACTGAGCTGAAAGAGGTGCTGGACGAGCTGTATCTGGACGACGCCGTGGACATCATCGAGGAGATGCCCGCCAGCGTGGTCATCCGTATTCTGGACAAGGCCGCCCCCGAAATGCGCAAGGCGCTCAACGAGATCCTCCAGTATCCCGAGGATTCCGCCGGCTCCATCATGAACATGGAGTTCTTGTCTTTGAAAAAGGACATGACGGTGGCCGACGCCTTCAAGCGCATCCGCCGCATCGGCGGCGACATGGAGACCATCAACACCCTGTATGTCACCGACCCGCAGCGCAAGCTGCTGGGCGTGCTGTCGGTGCGTGAGCTGCTGCTGGCCGAGGAAGAGGATCTCATCGAGGATCTGATGGACACCGACCTCATCTGGGCCACCACCATGGACGACAAGGAAGAAGTGGCACAGGCCCTGAGCCGTTACGACTTCCTGGCCATGCCCGTTGTGGACAAGGAAAACCGTCTGGTGGGCATCATCACCGTCGACGACGCCATGGACGTCATCGAAGAAGAGACCACCGAGGACTTCGAGCGTATGGCCGCTATGCTGCCCTCGGACAAGCCGTATCTGCGCACGGGCGTGTTTGACACGTGGAAGGCCCGCATCCCGTGGCTGATGGTGCTGATGCTGTCGGCCACCTTTACCGGCATGATCCTCAGCCACTACGAAGGGGCGCTGGCCGCCTGTCTGATCCTCAACGCCTACATCCCCATGCTGTCCGGTACCGGCGGTAACTCCGGCACTCAGGCCAGTGTGGCCGTGATCCGCGCGCTGAGTCTGGATGAGGTGGACTTCTCCGACCTTTTCCGCGTGGTGTGGAAGGAGCTGCGGGTGTCCTTCGCCTGCGGCATCTGTCTGGCGGCGGCCAACTTTGTCAAGATGCTGCTGGTGGACCGGATGCTGCTGGGCAACGACGAGGTGACGCTGACGGTGTGCGCCGTGGTGTGCCTGACCATTTTGTTCGTGGTGGTGTTTGCCAAGTGCGTAGGCTGCAGCCTGCCGCTTCTGGCTGAGAAGATCGGCCTTGACCCGGCGGTCATGGCCAGCCCCTTCATCTCCACCATCGTGGACGCCACTTCCCTGCTGATCTACTTCCGCTTCGCGTCGGCTTTGCTGGGAATATAGCTTATTCGGGGAAAATGCGCTGCATTTTCCCCGATTTTTTTGCACAAGTTCCCCGCGTATAATCCCCCCGACTTCGGAAAAACTGTAAGCAGCCCCGCAAAGGGCTGCTTACTTTTTATTTTTCGGAGGAATGAACCATGAACGCAAATCGCACCAACGACGGCTGCAGCTGCACCCCCAACAGCTCCATCAAGTGCACCGTGACCAGCTGCGCACACCACTGCAAGGACGTGGACCACTGCGGTCTGAACAGCATTCAGGTGGGTACCCACGAGACCAACCCCAGCATGGACCAGTGCACCGACTGCCAGAGCTTTAAGAAGTATCAGTAAAAATCTTTGATTTTTACTGAAGGGCTAACGGCTTTCTGCAGCGCACTCGCTGCGCTCGCACGTTTGAAAGCCGCAAAGTATATTTCGCCATGTACACGCCACGGCGAAATATGATTTGGTTTTATTTTGCTCCGTGCGCGGAGCAAAATTCGGTGAAACCCTTTTGTGTCCGGAAACCCCTTCCCTTATGACACGCGGGAAGGGTTTTCCGGACGATACATATTCTTTCAGGAGGTGAGGGCATGACGGACAAGGGAAAGCTGCGGCTCACCGGCGCTCTGGGTGGACTGGTGAACGGCCTTTTCGGCGGTGGCGGCGGCATGGCGGTGGTGCCTCTTTTGACGCGCTGGTGCGGCGTGGAGGAAAAGAAGGCCTTCGCCACCTGCGTAGCGGTCATCTTCCCCTTCTGCCTTCTCTCCGCCGCCATCTATCTTTTCCGCAGCGGCCTTGACTGGCTGCAGGCCCTGCCGTACCTCGCAGGCGGCCTTGCAGGCGGTCTTGTGGGCGGGCGGCTGATGGGCAAGGTCAGCGTCATCTGGCTGCGGCGGATCTTCGCCGCCTTCCTCCTCTACGGCGGCGTGAGGTACCTCTTATGACATCGTGGCTTTTGCCGCTGGCGGTGGGCTTCGGCACCGGCATCCTCTCGGCCTGGGGCGTGGGCGGCGGGACGCTGCTGCTCCTTATCATGACCCTCTTTCTGGGGGTGGAGCAGACGGCGGCGCAGGGCATCAACCTGCTGTACTTCCTGCCCACGGCGGGGGTGAGCCTCTTTTTCCACCGCAAAAACGGTCTTTTGGACAAAAACGCCATCCGGCAGGCCGTGCCGGCAGGACTGGCGGCCGCAGCGGCGGGCGCGCTTCTGGCCACGGCAGTGGATGTGACGCTGATGCGCAAGCCTTTCGGCGTATTCCTGCTGTACAGCGGCGTGATGATGCTGCGGCAAAACCGAAAACAAAAAAAGTGAGCATCCGGCAGGATACTCACTTTTTTGCTTTAATTGGGTTGTGTCAGCACTTCCGCGCCGCGGTCGGGCACGTCGGTCATGATGGCGTCGGCGCCGATGGACTGGAGATAGGCCATCTCCTCGGGGTCATTGATGGTCCAGTACTGCACGGCGATGTCATGCTTGTGGGCGTAGTTCACCAGGCGGCTGGTACCCAGATTCACCGTATAGTCGGTGGTGGGGATCTGCAGGGCCACGAAGTCCCAGCCACCCTTCTTCTCCAGCTTCACGAGGGAGTAGAGATAAAACTCGATGACCTCGTTAAATCCGGCCGAGCGCAGCATATCGGGATAGGTGGTGTCCACATAGGCGGTGATCTCGTTGTGGAAGGTGCCCACCACGGTGCGCTGCAGCGCGCCGAACTTCTTGAGGGTATCGTAGAGGATATCGGCGGCCTGATAGCCGGTCTCGCCGCTGTTCTTGATCTCGATGATGTAGTGGTACGGTCCGCTCTGCTCCAGATAGGTCAGCGCCTCCTCCAGCGTGAGGATGCGCAGCTCGTCGGGCACGGCGTCGCCGGTGAGACCGGCAAAGGGGGTGGTGCCGTCATCGGCGCGGAATTTGGCGCCCATGTTCAGCTGCTTGAGCTCTTCCAGCGTCTTGTCCCCCACCTTCACACCTTCCGCGCCGAACACCGCGGCCGCATCGCTGGTGCGGTCCAGCGTGCCGTCGTGGATGAGGACGGGGATGCCGTCGGCCGTCAGGTGGATGTCAAACTCGAAGATATCCAGCTGATATTCCTTGCTCTCCACGCAGTTTTGGAAGGCCATCATGGTGTTCTCCGGTGCGATGCCGCCGCCGGAGCGGTGGCCGGAGAGCATGGTGGTGCCAAGGGGCGTGATGAGGCCGTTTTCCGCGCCGTCCGTTTCCATGGGGGCCACGCCGGTTTTGCGCGTCACCTCCCAGTAGAGGTAGCCGGCCAGCAGGGCCAGCACCAGCACGGTGCAGACAAGAATTTTCAGGATTTTTTTGATGAGTTTCATATGTATCGCCGCTTTTCTCTTGTTTTTCGCGCCAAAAGCAGCGTGCCGCGGCACGCTGCTTTTTTTGTTTCTCAGTCGCGGTCGCTGCCCAGCACCACGTTGGCGTCAAAGACCTGTTCGCCGCGCTGCACGGTCAGCACCACCGTGTCGCCCACGCCGTGGTTGCGGCGCACCGACAGCAGGTCGTCCGTCAGGGAGACGCTCTCCCCGTCGGCGGCCAGAATGATATCGCCGGCCTGCAGACCCGCCTTCTCCGCGCCGCTGCCCTCCACCACCGAGTCAATGAGCACATAGGTGCCGCCGTTCTCACCGGCCTTGGTGACCACCATGATGCCGATGGTGGGCGTGCCGCGGAAGTAACCGTAGGCGATGATGTCGTTGACCACGAAGGCCATGTCGCTGATGGGCAGGGCGAAGCCCAGACCCTCCACCGTGGCCTCGTAGCGCAGGTCGGTGTTGGTCATCTTCATGACGTTGATGCCGATGACCTGACCGCAGGCATTGATGAGCGGGCCGCCGGAGTTGCCGTTATTGAGGGCGGCATTGGTCTGCAGCAGCGTCAGGGTGCGGCCGTCCAGCTCCACATCGCGGTTGACGGCGGAGATGATGCCGTCGGTCAGCGTGCCCCGCAGCTCCACGCCCAGGGGGTTGCCGATGGCGTACACCGTGTCGCCCACCACCATGCTGTCGGAATTGCCGAACACCGCCACCGGCAGGTCCTGCGCATCCTCCGCCTTGAGCACCGCCAGATCCTGCAGTGCATCGTAGCCCACCAGCTTGGCGTCGTAGGTGACGCCGGTGGCCAGAATGATCCAGCAGCTCTTGGCGCCGTCGATGACGTGGGCGTTGGTCAGGAAGTAGCCGTCGGAGGTCATGAGGACGCCGGTGCCCACGCTGGAGCCGAACTCGTCGTCAGCCACCACGGTGATGACCGCGGGATTCACCTGCGCGTACACCTGCTGGATGGTCAGCTCCGCGCCGCGCGTCTCCTCGATCTGCAGGCGCAGGCCCTCCTCACCCTTGACGGTGGGGATGGTGGTCTCCACCTCGCCGCCGACAATGATGATGCTGCTGGCGTCGCCGCCTTCGGGCAGCTCGGTATCCTTGTCGCCCCGGCCGGTCTCATCGCCACCGCCCAGCGAGGCGATGACCGCAGCGGCCACCACGATCACCAGCAGCGCCGCGAACACGCCAAGGAAGATCCACAGGCCGCGGCGGCTCTTCTTTTTCTTCACCGCGGGCGCTGCGTGCCGCGCCTTTTCCGGCAGCGGCTTACTGTGCACATAGTAGCTGACGACCTCCTGCCCCTCCCGGGATCTGGGGGTATACCAGGAGACGACCTCCTGCGGCTCGGCCGCGAAGTCGTTCAGCTCTTCCGGTTTTTCTCTCTTTTCCTCAAACATAGGGTTTCCTCTCAATGCTTTTTATCCGCCGCCATCACAGCCGGGCGGGCCAGCTGCACCGTGAAGGAAAAGGCGGTGACGCCGTCTTCACTGGTGACGGTGATCTTCTCTTTATGCTGCTCCACAATGGTCTTGACGATATAAAGGCCCAGACCGTAGCCGTCCTTATCCACACTGCGGGACTTGTCCGACTTGTGGAAGCGCTCAAAGAGCAGCGGGATCTCCTCGGGCGGGATGGTCGCGCCCGCGTTGCGCACGGTGACCACCGCCTTTTCGCCCCCTACCGCAAGGCCCAGATACAGCGTAGAGTCGGGCGCGGCAAACTTGGTGGCGTTTTCCAGCAGATTGTAAATGACCTGCGTGATGAGGTCGTTATCGCCCAGCACCAGCACGCTGTCCTCGGGGATATCGGCCTCCACGTCCAGCTCACGCTGCAAAATGCGCTGCTCCATACTCAAAAGGGCCAGACGCATGCTCTCGCACAGGTCGAATTCCGCCATACGCATCTCCAGCGACTGGATCTGGGAGATATCCAGCATGCGGCGCACCAGACGGCTGAGGCGGCGGCTCTCATCGGAGATGATCTGCAGATACTGCTTCGACCGCTCCGGCGGGATGGTGCCGTCGAGAATGCCGTCGGTATAGCCGGCGATGGTGGTCATGGGGGTCTTGAGCTCATGGGACACGTTGGCGATGAAGTCGCGGCGCTGCCGCTCCGTCTCCGCCAGCGAGTCGGCCATGGAGTTGAAGGACACCGCCAGCTCGCCCATCTCCTCGCCCAGATCGTTGGCATTGATGCGCACGCCGAAATCGCCGCCGGCGTAGGCGCGGGTAGCCCGCACCATCTCCTGAATGGGCTGGGCCTGACGCATGGACAAAAACGACGTGGCCAGAAAGCTGATGAGCAGAATGATGGCCGAGGTCATCAAAAACAGGCCGAAGAACGCCCGCCACATCTCCATCAGCTCCGTGGTCTCCGTGACGGCCAGCACAAAGCCGATCAGCGCGCCGCCCTTGACTACCGGCACGCCCACCGCCACCTGCTTGCGGCTGTACACGCCGATGGTATGGGAGCCTTCATACACGCCCTCGGCCACGATGTCCGTCACGATCTCCTGCGGCAGCGTCACCGACTTGCCCTCCAGCGAGGTGTCGGTGGTCAGCAGCGCCTGTCCCTGCTCGTTGCAGATCAGGAAGTTCACATCCGACATCAGCGAGGCCACGGCGGCCAGATCATGCAGCTTTTGCTGCATGTCACCGGACTCCTCCGCGCTGAGGAAATCGGTGGACGCACGGGCCATCAGCGCCGCGCGGTCGCGCATCTCGTCGCGGCGCTCAGAAAGCGTGTAATTGTAGCTCAGGGCGAAGAAGGACACGCCCAGCAGCACCAGCGTCAGCAGCACCAGACCGGCCGTGAGCATGAACTGCTGCCAGTACAGGCTTTTATACTTACTCTTAATGCTGCTCATTACTTCACTTCAAACTTATAGCCCACGCCCCAGACGGTCTTGAGCTCCCACTGCTCGCTGACGCCTTCCACCTTCTCGCGCAGGCGCTTGATGTGCACGTCCACGGTGCGGCTGTCGCCGAAGTAGTCAAAGCCCCACACCTCGTCCAGCAGCTGGTTGCGGGTGTAGACGCGGTTGGGCGTGGCCGCCAGATGGTACAAAAGCTCCAGCTCTTTGGGAGGCGTGTCCACCTGCTTGCCGTCCACCGTCAGCTCGTAGCTGTCCAGATTGATGACCAGCTTATCAAACACCAGGCGCTTCTTGGTGTCGTCGGGGATCTCGCTGCGGCGCAGCACGGCGTTGATGCGGGCCATCAGCTCCTTCATCTCAAAGGGCTTGACCAGATAGTCGTCGGCGCCCATCTCAAGGCCGGTGATGCGGTCGGTCACGTCGCTCTTGGCCGTCAGCATGATGATGGGGGTTTTGGCCTTCTGGCGGATGCGCTGGCACACCTGCCAGCCGTCCAGCACCGGCAGCATGATATCCAGCAGCACCAGATCGGGCTGCTCGCGTTCAAATTCCTCCACGGCCTTGCCGCCGTCGTACGCCGCGCGGACTTCAAAGCCTTCCTTTTCCAGATACATCCGAATCAGCTCGGAAATATTGCGGTCGTCTTCCACGACCAGAATGTTGCGTGCCATCGTCACGACCTCCCACGTTATCTTTTGCATGCCTTGCGGCAGTCTTTCTTATTGTCCTATTATAGCGGCTTTTGCCACACTTTCCTGAACGAACTGTAAATTTTTCCGTATACAGGATACCACAAATTTTTCACTTTGTATACCCCTGCGGCGCATACGACGCCAGCTCCACGCCGGTGTAGTACCAGTGCAGGATCTCCTGCCACGTTTTCCCCTCCGCGGCCAGCGCGTTGGCGCCGTACTGGCTCATGCCCACGCCGTGGCCGTAGCCGGTGACGCGGAAGGTCACCTCCTGCGCCGTGCACTCCACCGTGAAGGAGGCCGAGCGCAGAGAAAAAATGCTGCGCACCTCCGTGCCCTCCACCGCAACGCCGCCGATGGTCACACTTTCCACGCGGTCTGAGCCGTTGCGCACGGCGTCCTGCACCCACTGCGCAGGGTCTTCCCCGAAGGCGGCATCGGCGTGGACGGCGGCAAAGGTTTTTTGAAACTCCTCCGCCGTGAAGGTCTTGACGCTGTAATAATTGGGCACCGTGTCGCCGTTTTCAGGGCTTTCCACGCTGGTCAGGTACGGAAGGTCCCGCACCCATACATCCCCCGACGCGGCTGTGACGCCGTCGGAGGAGGAGTGGAAGGCTGCGAGGATCGGCTCGCCGTCATAGAGCATCACCTGCCCGTCGGTCTCCTGCACCGCCTGTTGGATCTTGGCCTCGTACGCTTCGGCCTTGTCGCCCCACTTTTCCGCCGCCCTGTCCGCCGCCGTATAGGCCGCGCAGCAGTCCGGCGACATGCACACCGCCGCGTCGGGGTGGCCGGGCTTGCTGCCGGTGGTCACTTTATAGTAAAGATAGGTGCGGGCCGTCACCGCCTGCGCCTTCAGGGCCTCCAACTCAAATGTGGCGGGCATCTCACCCCGCACCACGCCGGGCAGATACGCCGCCACCGTCATTTCCTGCACCTTCTCGCCGTCCCAGACCGTCAGCGTCACCTGCTCGTCCAACGGCACATTCTTCTCCACGGCAGGCGGCTCGTCCTGCGACACCCGCCGCTCCGCCGTCAGCCACGGCAGGCCGAACAGCAGTGAGAGCAAAATCACCGTTGCCGCCATCACATCTTTCATCCCTTGTCCTCCTTTCGGGTGTTGATGCTCCATTCTATGGCCGGCGGCTGTGGAAAATGCCCCATAAAAACCATAAAGCGGAGAGCCCGCCGGCACTCCGCTTTTTATGGTAGGAAGATTGATGAAAAAAGTTTTGTCTCTTGCAAGTATTAAGTTAACAAAGGGTTGTTAAGAAAGTTCGTAAGAAAATATTACAAAAGTATTAAATCTTGTGGAGGGTTTCACTTTACCGTCAAACCGTTCTGCTCCATCAGAAAGAGATTCCCCGGATTGTGGAATTCCCGTAAAGCCTGCTCCAGCGTTTCCTCGTCAATACCGCCATGTTCCGGTGCAAACAGATAGTCCAGAACCGTTCTCATGGTCGATTCCTGCTGAACACACGCAAGAAAGGCTTCATACCTCTGCAATGCCTCCTCTGTCTGCCCCTTCATGCGATAGTAGAGGGCCATCATATACTGCTTCGGATAAAAAGTTTCTTCTTTTAGAATTCGCTTCATTTGTGTAAGAAACGACTCCTCGTCACCATCTAACAAGTCAAGCGAAGCATGTGCTAAGCACAATGTATTAAATATGTTACATTTTGCAGTTTCTTTTGAAATCAATGGGTAATAGTGTTTTTGCAGCTTGAGCAAGCGAGGCCGAAGATTTTCATGGTTTCCTTCAAGGTAATCCCTCATTGCCTTTTTATATGCAGCCATATAACGACGTTCCACCAGTAACATTATCATGCATATAACAAGGAAAGTTACAAGCACAGGTGCCCATCCGATGGTAACTTTTACACCGTTGATCACCAGTTTCGTCATTCCGTATACCCCCTCACTTCCTCAGTCCGCGAAAAAACTCGCTCAGCACTTCCCTGCACTCCTCGCCGAGGACGCCGCCCACCAGCGCGGGGCGGTGGGGAAAGCGCTCCATAAAGAGGTTCAGCACGCCGCCGCAGGCGCCCATCTCCCGATCCCGGGCGCCGTAATACACCCGGGGGATGCGGGCGTTGATGATGGCGCCGGCGCACATGGGGCAGGGCTCCAGCGTCACGTAGAGGGTGCAGTCCTCCAGACGCCACGAACCGAGGGCCGCGTTGGCCTGCGCCATGGCCTCCATCTCCGCGTGGGAGGAAACGGCCTGCTTCTCTTCCCGCCGGTTGCGCCCCGCGCCGATGACGCGGCCTTCGTGGACGATGACACAGCCCACCGGCACCTCGCCCGCCGCGGCAGCTTCCTTCGCCAGCGCCAGCGCCTGACGCATATACAGTTCGTGATCCATCCAAAACCGCTCCTTTCGGGGGAAAATGTTGGCACGGCTGGTTAAAGACGGGCATATTTGTCCAAACTAACCGTAGACTATGGTACAGGCAATTGCCGGAAGGGAGAACAACATGGCAAAACGGCGCACCGATGCACA
This sequence comes from Oscillospiraceae bacterium, assembly GCA_015067525.1. Classification (GTDB taxonomy): domain Bacteria; phylum Bacillota; class Clostridia; order Oscillospirales; family Oscillospiraceae; genus Vescimonas. The sequence continues at coordinate 15,706 of SVMH01000033.1, forward strand.
CCAGAGCGCGCAGACCCAGCTGCAGCTTGAGCTGCACAGCACAGGTCAGGCCCTGAAGGAGGCCTACGAAAAATTCAACTACGTCAGCGAGCCGGAGCTGGTAGAGGCCTGCGTCTACGAGATCAGCGCCCTGAAGGCCCGCTACAACTATCTGCTGCGCTGCATCAAGGAGCGCAGCGGCGCGGCGGAGGGCCCCTGCGTTGCGGCCGCAGCCATGGAGGGAGGCCGGACATGTCGATCGTAGAAAAAGCTGCCGTGGGACTGGTCATCGCCCTTGGGGCGGTGACCTGTCTGCGTCTGATCTCCGCCCCGCTGAAGCTGGCGCTGCGTGTGCTGGGCAACGCCGCCGTGGGCTTTGCCGCCCTGTGGCTGCTGCAGCGCACCGCCCACTACACTGGCATCACGCTGGGGCTGAATCTCTTCAACACCCTCACCGTGGGCGTACTGGGTCTGCCGGGTCTGGGGCTTCTGGTGCTGCTGCAGTGGGTCCTTACATAGCGCCCAACACTTCGGCGCAGTATTTTTCCGGGTCAAAGGGGTCCAGCACCGCGTCCTTCCGGAGGTACAGCGGATGGTGGGGGTGTCCCTTTTTGGAGATGGGCCCCGCGGTGAACCACTTCGCGCCCGCCTCGCGGCCTGCGGCGATCTGGTCAAGGAGACAGTCGCGCAGATAGCCCCGCTTTTCGATGATGGCGCCCCAGGCCGCCCACACGCAGGGCTGGGGGTGCAGGCTCAAAAGATAGCGGAAGGCCGCCAGATTCTGGGCATGGAGGGTGGGGTTGCACTCACGTTCCATGCTGTCGGGGTCGGTGGCACGCTGGGCGTAGACATTAAACATGAGGAAGCTGTCAAACCCGTTATGAAGGGCGATGCGCTGCACGGACTTGAGGGTGTTGTCCAGATCGTCCGGCGCGGCGGTGGAGGGATTGATGCCCATGCAGATGAGGGGGCGCTGTCCCCGCGTGCCCAGCACATAACGGTACTCGCCATAGGTATTGGGCACGTAGAGCCACTTTTCCACATCGTAATCCTCGCGGGGCAGGAGCGAAGCGGCAAGGGCCTCCTCAAAGGTCAAAAGCTCCAGTGCGGCGGTGTCGCCGCCGGGGATGTGGCCCATACGCTCACCCCCTTAAAACTGCAGCTGTCGGGCGATGGCACGCATGCGCGCCTTGTCCGCCTTGACGATCCTGCGGTCATAGGTCACAAGGCCGTTGACCTCGTCCTCCACGTCGCTGACCTGAGTATACACGGCAGCGGACAGGCCCTGCGCGGCCACGTGGGGGATGATCTCGTTTTCATACAGCTTTTCCAGATCGTCCATCCATTTTCCCGCGTCGGTATAGGTGCGGTAGCCGTACTTCTTGTCGGTGGTGTAGTGATCCTCCACGATCAGGCTGTAGCCGCCGAACTCGGTGAGGGCCAGCACGCGCTTGCCGTCATTTTTCAGCTTCACGGCCTTGAAGTAGATGTGGCGGCTCTTCAGGTCGCCGCCGCCCTGATCGTGCCAGCCGCTGGCGTGGTCGATGGGACGGGTCTTATCCAGCGAGCGCAGCCGCTCGGTAATGCGCAGGGATTCAAACTGGCCCCAGCCCTCGTTGAAGGGCACCCACAGGCCCAGCGACACGCAGTTATAAAGGAGCTGCACCGTCTCGTCCAGATCGGACTCATACTGCAGGCAGGAGTCGGGGTTGGCACGCCCGAAGCGGCCGGAGGCGGGGTCATCCTTCACATGGACGCCCACAAAGGGCAGGTACTGGGTGTAGAGGGGCTTGAGGAAGTCGCCGCCGGACACCATGTCCTGCCAGACGATCATGCCCAGCCGGTCGCAGTGATAGTACCAGCGCAGAGGCTCAATTTTGATGTGCTTGCGCAGCATGTTGAAGCCCAGATCCTTCATGGTCTGAATATCCCAGATCATGGCCTCGTCGCTGGGGGGCGTGTACAGGCCGTCGGACCAGTAGCCCTGGTCGAGGAGACCGTGCTGGAAGTAGGGGCGGTTATTCAGCGCCAGCACGCGGTTGCCCTCGTGCTCCATGATGGAAAACTTGCGCATGCCGAAGTAGCTCTCCACGCGGTCGCCGCCGCGGATGTCGATCTCCACATCGTAGAGGAAGGGGTCCTCGGGGCTCCAGGGGCGGAAGAACTCGTCGCGGATGAGGCTGGAGCCGGAGCCGTCCTCCTGCGCCCAGTCTTCGGCGATGCACTCGCCGTTCATGCGCACCACCACGTGGGCGCCGGCGGGGTCAGCGGCGTGGATCTTCCAGTTGAGTTTGCGGCTGTCAAAGTCGGGGGTCAGCTCGATGGAGGTGATGTAGTTGTCCGCCACGCTCTCCATCCACACCGTCTGCCAGATGCCGCTCTGGGCGGTGTACCAGATGCCGCCGCGGTCATACTTCTGCTTGCCGAAGGCGTGGACGCTGTCGTCGGTCCTGTCGGTAACGGCCACGGTCAGGCGGTTTTCGCCGTCACAGAGGGCCTCGGTGATGTCAAAGGAGAAGGGCAGATAGCCGCCCTCGTGGCCGCCCACGTCGGTATCGTTGACGCGCACGCGGCAGCACTGATCCACCGCGCCGAAGTGGAGGATCACGCGGTCCTTCCGGAAGCCCTCGGGCAGGGTGAAGGTGCGCTCATACCACAGCGTCTCGCCGCTTTTGAGCTGGAAATCGCAGCCGGAGAGGAGGCTCTCCGGGGAGAAGGGCACCACGATGGTGCCGGTTTGATTCTTGGTGTATTCCTCGCTGTCCTCCACGGTGTAATTCCAGATGCCGTTGAGGTTCACATAGCTTTCGCGGCGCAGCTGGGGGCGGGGATATTCCGGCAGGGGGCAGGACTTGTCCAGCGTTTCGCCCCAGGGGGTGTACAGATCTCTCATCTTATTTGACGCTCCTTTCAGCAGCTTCTCTTTTTTTCAGCAGACGGACAGGCACCACCAGCAGCACCAGCACGATGGCGGCAGCCAGAAAGATCTCAGCGGTGGGCACCTGCTTGACGGTGCCCAGTTCTTCGTAGGTCATGCCGGTGTTACGGATGACCGCCACACCGATGAAGGGGCCGGTGACCATGGGGATAAGCACCTGGAAGAGGATGCGGATGCCCTGGAACAATCCCGCCTTGCCCTCGGGCGTATGGTCGCGGATGAGGCCCTGACAGCAGGCGGACACCACCATGCCGCCGCCCAGCATCACAACGCCGGCCACGAACACAAACCACTGGGCCCGGGCCAGATACATCAGCACAAGGCCGATGAAGCCCACCACGGCGGCCGGCGTCAGGCAACGGAGCTTTCCATGCTTGTCCACCGTTTTGCCCATCAGCACCGACACCACGGAGCTGAGGATCAGCACGCCGCCCAGCAAGATCACATAGTCGGTGATACCGAGGAAGCGCTGGATGTAGATGATAAGGTAGGGCATGTACACCTGCTGGCTCATGGAGTAGATGGCAAGAGCCGCAAGGGAGATGTAAAGGGCAGGGTTGGCGCGGATCACGGAGGGCCGCAGGCCGTAGACGATGTTGGCAAAGTAGCTCTCGTCGCTGCGGCGCACCGCCGCCGGCTCTTTCAAAAAGAAGATGCCGAGGATGCCGCCCAGCAGCGTCAGGCCGCCCACCACCAGGAAGAAGGTACTCCAGTTGCCGCTCTGGGTCATGCCGTCCAGCGCGCCGAACACCACCAGCATGGCCACCAGCGGCAGAACGGCCAGCACCGTCTCCACCCGGCCCCGGTTCTGCGGCACCGTCACGTCGGTGACCCACGCGTTGAAGGCCGCGTCGTTGGCGGTGGAGCCGAAGAAGGTCATCACGCAGTCCATCACCACCACGGCGATGGCGGCAGCGTGGGCCGCCTGCGCGGCGGGGAACAGCTTGCCCACATTTTCCACAGACAGGAAGGCAAAGGCGCCCACGCTCAGGCCCCACAGCAGATAGCCCACCACGATGAGGGCCTTGCGCTTTCCGATTCTGTCGCTCAGCGCGCCCATCACCAGCGTGGTCACCGTGGCGGTCACGGCGCTGGCCGACACCATGGCGGCGATCATGGCCGTGTCGCCGGAGATGGTGTTGTAGAGGAACACGTTGAAGTACATGTTCTCGATGACCCAGGCGATCTGGCCGAAGAGGCCGAAGATCAGTACCGCCGCCCAGGTCCGCCCACCCAGGGCGTAGGGGGATTTGGTTTTCGTCATGTTATCTTTCCTCCGTTTCCAGATTCCACCCATACAGCGGGTAGCGCTGAATCGCGCCGAACAGCTTCTGCTTCAGGTCGGGGTACTTCCCCTCCAGCTGTGCCAGCAGCTCTTTGATCTCCTGCCGGCGGCTGGAGCCGTCAGCGGGGCAGGGATTGTGGATAACGGGCAGCTGCAGCTTTTCCACCGTGCGGCGGATCTCGTCCTCATGGCAGTAGAGGAGCGGCCGGATCTGCAGCACGTCCATGCGGTCAAGGTAGGTCACCGGCTGGAAGCAGCCAATGCGCCCTTCAAAGAGGAGGTTCATCAGCAGCGTCTCCACCGCGTCGTCGTAGTGGTGACCCAGGGCGATCTTGCGGATGCCCTTTTCCACCAGCGCCGTATTGAGGCTGCCGCGGCGCATCTTGGCGCACAGGGAGCAGGGATTTTTCTCCTGCCGCTCTTCAAAAACGATCTGGTACACCGGCACCTGAATGCGGGTGTAAGGCACGCCGATTTCGGCGCAATATTCCGCCACAGGGGCGAAATCCATCCCCGGCATGCCCATTTCCAGCGTAATGGCCTCCAGCTCGAAGGGCTTGGGGTAGAACTTGCGCAGCTGCGCCAGCGCCGCCAGAGCCAGCATACTGTCCTTGCCGCCGGACACGCCCACGGCGATGCGCTCGCCGGCTTCGATCATGTTGTAATCCTCCACGCAGCGGCGCGTCAGGCCCAAAATATGCTGCATTTTTCGTCCTCCGGAAGAAAATTTCATTTGCCTTTTGAGAAAACGAAAGTAAACGAGAGAAAACAAGAGAAAACCGCAGATGTTTCTATTCTAAATAAAAATGATGTTGACATCTCAATTTCCTTGTGTTATAAATATCCTTGCGCGATTTGAGCGCCCGTTTTCTGCTGTTTATTGTAGCAAGAGCGGTTGAAAATGTAAAGCAAATACAATATATAAACTGGAGGAAAAACACATGTCCACTTATATGGAAAAGAAGGGCTCCTTCGAGCGCAAGTGGTACGTCGTTGATGCCGCCGATATGCCCCTGGGCAAGACCGCCGTCATCGTCGCCAACCTGCTGCGCGGCAAGGACAAAGTGACCTACACCCCCCACGCTGACTGCGGCGACAACGTCATCGTGATCAACGCTGCCAAGGCTGTGCTGACCGGCAAGAAGCTGGATCAGAAGCTGTATCGCACCCATTCCGGTTGGGTGGGCGGCCTGAAGGAGACCAAGTACCGCACCCTGATGCAGGAAAAGCCCGAGCTGGCCATGCGCGTGGCCGTCAAGGGTATGCTGCCCCACAACATCGTGGGTAAGGACTCCCTGAAGCGCCTGCACGTCTACGCCGGCGACACCCATGAGCATCAGGCCCAGAAGCCCGAGCTGGTCAAGTAAGGAGGAAACGAAGAATGTATCAGTCCAAGAATCCCTATATGTACGGCACCGGCCGTAGAAAGTCCTCCGTTGCCCGCGTGCACCTGTTCCCCAACGGCACCGGCAAGATCACCATCAACGGCCGCGACATCGAAGAGTACTTCGGTCTGGAGACCCTGAAGATGGTCGTCCGTCAGCCCCTGAACGCTACCGAGACCCTGGGCAAGGTGGACATCGTTGCCACCGTCGAGGGCGGCGGTGTGTCCGGCCAGGCCGGCGCCCTGCGTCACGGCATCTCCCGCGCTCTGCTGCTGGTCAACCCCGAGTACCGCGCCATCCTGAAGAAGGCCGGTTTCCTGACCCGCGATCCTCGCATGAAGGAGCGTAAGAAGTACGGTCTGAAGGCCGCTCGCCGCGCACCTCAGTTCAGCAAGCGCTAAACTGTACTTTTTATACCGAAAAAGCACTCAAAACCCCGGAATTATCGCAATTCCGGGGTTTTTCCTTTTGATA
>SVMH01000034.1 GCA_015067525.1 Oscillospiraceae bacterium
ATGGCCGAGGCTCTGGTGAACAAGGTCATGAAGATCGGCGGCCGCGAGAATTATGAGATCGTGGAAGTCCATCCCGGCTCCTTCTATGAGAACATGCTGGCCGACCATCCCTTCCTGCCCAAGACCAGCCGTCTGCTGCTGGCCGACTACGTCACCATGGAATCCGGTACCGGCTGCGTCCATACCGCTCCCGGCTTCGGTGCCGACGACTATCAGACCTGCATGCGCTACGGCATGGAGATGGTGGTGCCCGTGGACGATCAGGGCCGCCACACCGAGTACGCCGGCAAGTACGCCGGTCTGAAGACCGAAGAGTCCAACCCCGTCATCCTCGCCGACATGAAGGAGAGCGGCAAGCTCTTCGCCAGCGAGGAGATCCTGCACAGCTATCCCCACTGCTGGCGCTGCAAGCACCCCATCATCTTCCGCGCCACTCCCCAGTGGTTCTGCTCTGTGGACGCCTTCAAGGATGCCGCCTGCGCCGCCTGCGAGGACGTGCGTTGGCTGCCCGCATGGGGTCAGGAGCGCATGAAGGCCATGATCCGTGAGCGCAACGACTGGTGCATCAGCCGTCAGCGCCGCTGGGGTCTGCCCATCCCCGTGTTCTACTGCAAGGAGTGCGGCAAGCCCGTGTGCACCGACGAGTCCATCGCCTCCGTCTCCGCCATCTTCGGCGAAAAGGGCTCCAACGCCTGGTTTGAGATGACCGCTGCCGAGCTGCTGCCCGACGGCTTCACCTGCCCCCACTGCGGCGGCAAGCACTTTGAGCAGGAGACCGACACACTGGACTGCTGGTTCGACTCCGGCTCCACCCACTACAGCGCCATGGAAAAGGACCAGGGTTTCTGGCCCGCCACCATGTATATCGAAGGCGCCGACCAGTACCGCGGCTGGTTCCAGTCCGCTCTGCTGACCGCTGTTGGCGCACTGGGCCGCCCCGCTCCCTTCAAGGAGTGCCTGACCCACGGCTGGACCGTGGACGGCGAGGGCCGCGCCATGCACAAGTCTCTGGGCAACGGCATGGATCCCAACGAGATCATCAAGAAGTACGGCGCTGACCTGCTGCGTCTGTGGGCCGGCAGCTCCGACTACCACGTGGACGTGCGCTGCAGCGATGACATTTTCAAGCAGCTGAGCCAGAACTACCTGAAGTTCCGCAACACCTCCAAGTTCTGTCTGGACAATCTGGTGGGTTTTGACGCCAACAATCTGGTAGCCCCCGAGGATATGCTGGAACTGGACCGCTGGGCCATCACCCGCCTCAACGCCCTCATCGAGAAGGTCTTCGCCGCCTACGACGAGTATGAGTTCCATGTGATCTCCCACGCCATCAACGACTTCTGCGTGGTGGACCTGAGCTCCTTCTACTTCGACATCATCAAGGACCGTCTGTACTGCGATGACGCCGAGGGTCTCCCCCGCCGCAGCGCCCAGACCGCCATCTATCTGATCCTGGACGCCATGACCCGCATGTTCGCCCCCATTCTGGCCTTCACCTGCGATGAGATCTGGCTGGCCATGCCTCACCGCGCCGGCGACGACGAGCGCAACGTGCTCCTCAACCAGATGGTGCAGCCCTATACCGAGTATGATCTGGGCGACATGGCCTCCTGGGCCAGCCTGCGTATGCTGCGCGACGGCGTGAACGTCGCTCTGGAAAAGGCCCGCGCCGACAAGAAGATCGGTAAGGCTCTGGAAGCCCACGTGACCCTGATCTGCGACGAGCAGGGCAAGGACAGTCTGGAAGCCATCCGCGCCCACTTCGAGGACATGTGGGCAGACCTCTTCATCGTGTCCGACGTGGAAGTTTCCGACGATGCCGCTCTGTACGCCGAGGCCAGCGAGACTCCTATCGCCGGTGTCCGTGTCATCGTCACCGAGGCCAAGGGCCAGAAGTGCCTGCGCTGCTGGAAGCACCACACCCTGGTTGGCGCCAACGAGCAGTTCCCCGAGCTGTGCCCCCGCTGCGCCGCCGTGGTGGCCAAGCTGCCCGTGATCGAATAAGGTCGCAAGAAAAGAGTTGCATTTTTACCAAAAATGTGTATAATCATTGGAGCAGGGCACCCGCCCTGCTCCAATATGGGCTCGTAGCTCAGCTGGGAGAGCGTACGGTTCGCATCCGTAAGGTCGAGGGTTCGATCCCCTTCGAGTCCACCAAAAAAGAACACCACCCGATGGGTGGTGTTCTTTTTTTGAAAGATAAAATTTCCGCCGAAACGCCAATCACATGCCCGCTTTGCGCGTCAGCATATACTCATACCACGCCAGATACTCGCCGCCCAGACGGTTCATCAGGGCGCGGGCCTCATCGGCATGGGCGGCTGTCAGCTGCAGGCACTGCTGGGCCAGCTGATAGCGGCGCGCCACGCTCATCTTCATCAGTTCTTCATCGCTGTAGCTGCCAAGGCTCTCCAGCTGGCGGCGGGCCTTGAAGAAGCGGATAAAGGCGTCCGCCGTCTCCTGTCCCACGATGGGTCCCAGCAGCGAAAAGTCGTTACCGGAGGCGTCCAGCACGCGGGACACCATCTCCCAGCGGCGGGGGTCGGCGTGGCCCTCCGTGCCGGTATAGGGCGTGCGGAGGTAGAGGTCGTTATTGGCCAGAAACTCCATCACATAGGGGTTGAGCCGGTGCTCCACGGCCCAGGGCATCCAGTTTTCCACGGTGGTGCGGATATAGATGTGGGCAAAGCGGCCGAAGAGGGGCTCTGCCAGATCGTGGGCGGCACTGGACTCGCTGCGGTCGTTGCCGGCGGCCACGATGCGGGCGTTGGCAGGCAGCGGCCAGCGGTTATTGACAAAGCGCTCCAGCACGATCTTGAAAATGACGGACTGGGTCTGCTTGGTGGCGTTGGTCAGCTCGTCAAAGAAGAGGATGTGGGTCTTTCCGTCCTGACACAGCTCTTCCAGCTTGATGAGCCACACAGGCTTGATATCCACAATCTCGCTTTTCGTCTCGTTGTAGACGGCGCGGCCGTTGATGGTCTCCGGCGTCTCGTTGACCAGCTCAATGTCCAGCGCCTGGGGGTCGATCTGGCGGACGCGGTCACTTTTGCCGTCACCGGAAAGGCCGTGGAGGAACACAGGGATGTTGGCCTCCACATAGGCGCGGATGAGGCTCAACTCATCGTGGCGGCGCAGTTGGAAGTCGGCGAAGTCCGCTTCCTCCTCCGGCACGGAGAGCTCAGCAAGGAAGTCACCGGCCAGATAGGCTTCCGCCTCCTCCCGAGAAAGACCGGCGAAGAGGGCCATGCAGGCCACCAGAATGCCCGACGCCTCCTCATACAGCCAGTGTACCGGCCGCATTTCCAGAAATACATCCTCGCCCTCGCCCACCACGGTGCCGTCACTGAGGCGGACAAAGCCGTTGACGCCGCCCTGCGCGGCGGTGATGCAGACGACCTCCTTGGCGCCCAGACGGTAAACGGGGTATTCTCCGCCGGCAAGGTGCACGCGGCGGCCCGTATCACTCAGCGCGCCGCGCGCCAGCTCCCGCGCGGCCAGCTGCCGCAGGCTCTCGTCCAGTACCGTGTAGGGATAGCGGCCGTATTCCACGATGGTCACTTTGCCGTCGTTCCGGCGGCCCAACAGGGCTTCCTCCCCCTCTTCCAGCTGCAGAGCGGGGCGCACGGCGCACACCGCACAGGGGTCGGCGTTGCCGAAGCGGCTGGCAACACCGCCCTCGATATAATAGTTAATGCAGCGGCCGTCGGTGAGGAATCCGTCATCCTCTGCCGTCAGCAGTGCCAGATCGCTGGCCGGCGCCGCAGCACCCACATGATCCAGCACCGACAGGGCGCCATCAAACACCTGCTCAGGTGATAAGAAAATCGACTTCATACTTTCCCTTCTCCTCACTTGCTTTGACATAGATCACGCGGCCGCCCTTGGGATGGATGGTCATGTTGCCGTAGACCACCCAGACCGCGTCACAGTTTTGTTCCGGCATTTCGGCATAGCCGTCGGTAAAAATGATCTGGTTTTCCGCGTCGCCCGTGAAGGCGGCCACTGCGGCGTTGAAATCGGTGCCGCCGCTGCCCTGCAGCGCCAGCTTTTCGATATCCTCCTCGTTCGTCACATCCTGAAACCCGTAGAAACGGGTATCGAAGCAGCCCACGCGCACCACGGCGTCCTGCTGCAAAAGGCCTTTCACCGCCCGCACGAACCAGCGCAGCAGCTCGGCGTCCACAGAGGCGCTGGTGTCCAGTAAGATCTCCGCCCGGGCCACGGGATAGGGGCGGAAATCGTAGCGCAGCAGGCCGTCGCGGATGGTGCCGCCGGGGAACCAGTCAAAGTCCACCTGCATGCTGGGCTCCAGCATTTCGGCAAGGCCGGCCACCGCCGCAGCAAGGCCCGGGTCGTCCAGCGAGATCTCCTTGGCATCCGTCTCCTCGCCGCCGGTCTGTCCGCGCTCCACGGCGTCGACTTCCACGGTCTCCACCTCGGCGGCGTCATCCTCGTCCTCATCCTGCCCCAGCAGCACCTCGTACATCTTCTCGGCACTCAGCCGATCGGCACCTTTGCGCAAAAACACGCCCTCCGGAATCTGGAAGCCCTCCTCGCGCAGCATGGCATCCACCACCGCATCGCAGGCGCCGTTCCATGTTTTCCGCGTCCGCTCGCCGCGCCGGTGGGCGTGGGCCAGTTGGATGTGCAGCAGCTGACGGGCCATAAAAAACGTGCGGTCCTCCCGCTTGCGGCGGCGCATGAATTCTTCGTTATAATAGACAGCCACGCCGTCGTTGTCCGCCGTTGTCACCGACGCCGACGGTTCAAAGCGCAGCATGCGGATCCGCTCCGCCCATTGGGGAAAGCGCTCCGTCAGATCGTCCCGTATTTCCTGCAGATCCATGGTCATTCCACCCTTCCGCCGCCGGTTTTTCGTTGTCAGGATGCGGCCTTCAGGACATTTCTCTTCTTTTTAAGCATAGCATCAAAGGCGCAGACGGTCAAGCCGTACCGCCGCCCGCAGGCAATTGGATACTGTACAAATTTCCCCTGCCGTGGTACACTTAGGACAACCGACTACTACCGCAGAAAGGGATGTGTTGTATGGATTGGACATTGCTGGCCATTGCGCCCACCACCGATAAAAAGACCATCACCGCCGCCTACCGCGCACGGCTGGCCCACGTGAATCCGGAGGAAAAGCCGGAGGAGTTCAAGGCGCTGCGCGCCGCCTATGAAGAGGCGCTGCAGCTGGCCGACCGGGAGGCGCAGACCGCACCGCAGGACGAGAGCCCTGTGGGACTGTGGATGGCGCAGGTGCGCGCCGTGTACGGCGATTTTCCCCGCCGCATCGATCCCGCCGTCTGGCAGGAGCTGCTCAGCTGCGACGTGTGTACCGCGTTGGACACCCGCCCGCTGGCGGAGGAGGCGCTGCTGCGTTTTTTGGCGGAGGAATATTATCTGCCGCAGGCCGTGTGGCAGACGCTGGACAATGCCTTCCGCTGGCAGGAGCGCCGCGGCGAGCTGTATGAGAGCTTTCCCCGCGACTTCGTGGATTACGCCGTCATGAACGGCATCCACTACGCCGAAAATCTGCCCTACGCCCTGTTCTCCCCCGGCCGCAACGCACAGGACTGCGACGATTACCGCCGCATTTACTATCGGGCCTGCCAGAGCGATACCGCCGAGCTGCCCGCCCTTTTGGAGCAGCTGGACAGTCTGAGCGAATACCACCCCTACGGTGAGCTGCTGGCCTGTCAGGTGCTGGCGCAGGAGGGCAAAGATGACGAGGCCCTTGCCGTCTATCGCCGTCTGGCCCGGAGCTATCCGCAGGATGTGCGGGCGCAGCTGGAGTGGGCCGCACGATGCATGCAGGCAGAAAACTGGGCCGAGGGCGAACTCTACGCCCGCCGCGCGCTGGAACTGCGGCCCAACGCGGCGCAGGCCAAGCAGATGCTGGCCGAGTGTCTTGCCGCGCAAGGGCAGTACGAAGACGCCAAGCAGCTGATCTTCCAGCTGATGGACGCTGCCGGCGGCGACCAGAAGCGCATCTACGAGCTGCGCCAGACTGTGCAGGCCTGGAATCAGGCCCTGATCGCGCAGCTGGAAGCGCGGCTGCAGCAGGCGCCCAACGACGACGACAACCGCGCCAAGCTGGCGTGGTGCTATCTGCAGAATGACCGCACCGCCGAGGCGCTGGAGCTGTGCCGCGCCATCGGTCCGGACTACGCCGACCGCTACGACTACCACAACCTCTTCGCCAAGGCCGCCTACGCCGCCAATCTTTTTGAAGAGGCTCTGCCCCACCTGCAGCAGCTGGAGGAACTGCTGCGCAGCATGGAGACTGACGGCACAGAGAAAACCGCCGAGCGCATCGCCTCCCTGCCGGAGAAGCTGCAGATGCAGGGCAGCTGCCAGCTGCTGCTGGGCCGCCGCGCCGAGGCGCTGGAAAAGTACGAGCAGGCGGTGGCGCTGGCGCCGAATAATCCGGAAGTGCTGACCCACATGGGCCGGCTGCTGTGCCAGCTGGGCGACAACGAGCGGGCTGCGCAGGCCTTTGAGCAGGTGACCCATCTGCTGCCCGGCGCCTACCACGGCTACTATCTCCTGTCCCAGACCCTCTTTGATCTGGGCCGCGACCGGGATGCCTTTGACGCCATCAACCGCGCGCTGGAACTGGAAGGCGGCGATCTGGGCGTATACCTGCTGAAAATGCGCATCCTGCTGCGCAACGGCGTATGGAACGCCGTGCGCGAGACGCTGGATTTCCTGCGCCAGCACGGCATCACCGACGAGATCAGTGTGGTCTGGTGCGAGGCACAGCTGCTGGAATACGGCGAGCAGCAAAAAGAGCAGGCACTGGAGCTGTACCGCGCCCTCGCCGGCCGCATCGAAAACGGCGAGCAGCTGGCGGAGGCCTCCACCCTCTATTTCCGCCTGCTGGTGCTGGAGGCAGAGCATCTGGACGCCCGCAAAGCGGAAGACCGGCAGAAGATGCTGGCCATCGCAGATGCCGGCCTGAAGCACAGAGAAGATGACTTCCCCCTGCTGGACTACAAGGCGTGGCTTCTCAAGCGCGACGGCCAAAAAGAAGAAGCGCTGGCCATCTACCACCGGCTGGAGCAGGTTCCCCGCCGCAGCATGAGCGTGGAGCAGGAGCTGGCTGAGCTGTATTATTCCGATCTGGACGCCACCGCCGACAAGGCGCTGTACTACTACGAAAAGCTGCTGCAGCAGGACGAGCAGTCCACCTATCACTTCTACGCCGGCACCTGCCGGAAATATCTGGGCGACTACGAGGGCGCCCGCCGTGAATTCCTGCGGGCGCAGGAGTTGGAGCCCGACGGCGTGGACGGCTACAACGGTCTTTCCTTCCTGTGCGACCTGCTGGGCCTTCACGAGGAGTCGCTGTCCCACATCGATCAGGTCATCGAGCGGGTGAAAACGTGGCAGGGCAACCAGTCCCGCTTCTTCTACCATAAGGTACGCATCCTGCGCCGTCTCAACCGGCCCCAGGAGGCGCTGGCCACCGTGGACGAGCTGACCGAACGCTACGGAAACGACGATGTTTTTCAGGAAAAGTTCAACATCTGCTGCCAGTTCGGTCTGTGGGAGCAGGCGGAAGCCATTTTGCAGGACTGGCACGCAAGCGGCAAGCAGAAAAACCGTCTGGCCGCTGCGCGCATCGATCTGGACCTGTTTACCGGTCAGCTGGACCGCGCACGCCAAGCACTGCAGCGCACCGACAAGCTGAACAAGTCCGACGCCCAGCGGCTGCAGCTGCTGATGGCGGAGCTGGACGGCGACGAGGCCGCCCAGATGGCCATCTGGAACGAGCGGCTCAAGGGTCGGGACAACACCACCCACGAGCTGATGAACATGGCGCAGGTGCAGTGGTGGAACGGCCATTACGACGAGGCCCGCGAATACGCCCGAGCCGCCCTCACCCAGCTGGAGGAGCTGATCCCCCGCCACCGCAGTCAGGAGGCGCTGTACCGCAGCCGCCGGGCCATGGTGCTGGCCATTCTGGGCCGGATCGACGAGGCAAGGGCGGAGCTGGCCGCCGTGCGGCAGCTGCCGCTGTGCGAAGGCTGCGACTACTGTTCGTGCAAGGATGCGGACATTTTCGAGGGCAATTTTGAAGAGGTCTGCGGCCATTGGGAGCAGGCGCTGGCGCTGCACCGCGCCGGTGCCGAGCGCTGGCATGACGACATGGACTTCGTCTCCGGCATGCGCCGCATGATGAGAAAGGGACTTTGAGATGATGATCGGCATTGATCTGGGGACCACCAACAGTCTGGCCGCCTGCTTTCGCGACGGCAGGGCCGAGCTGATCCCCAACCGTTTGGGCCAGCGGCTGACCCCCTCCGTGGTCAGTGTGGACGAAAACGGTACCGTATATGTGGGCCAGACCGCCAAGGAACGGGCCTATCTCCACCCGCTGGAGACGGCCCGGGTATTCAAGCGCAGCATGGGCACCGAAAAAGAATTCGTGCTGGGCGGCAAAAAGTTCCGCGCCGAGGAGCTGTCCAGTCTGGTGCTGCGCAGCCTGAAGGAGGATGCGGAGGTCTATCTTGGCGAAGAAGTCACCGAGGCCATCATCAGCGTACCGGCCTATTTCAACGATCTGCAGCGCAAGGCCACCAAGCGGGCCGGCGAGCTGGCGGGCCTGACCGTCAGCCGCATCATCAACGAGCCCACCGCCGCGGCCATCGCCTGCGGCATGGGCAGCGAAGAGCACGACGAGCGCTATCTGGTGTTCGATCTGGGCGGCGGCACCTTTGATGTGTCCATTCTGGAGCTTTACGGCTCCATCATGGAGGTCCGTGCCATCGCCGGTGACAACTTCATCGGCGGCGAGGATTTCACCGCCCTGCTGGCCGCCATGTATCTAGAAAAGGCCGCCGTGGCGCCGGAATCGCTGGATCTGCGCACCATGAACGAGGTTTACAAGGAAGCCGAACGGTGCAAGTGCGCCTTCGCCGACGAAAACGAGGTCACCATGTGCTGCCGCATCGACGCCCAGCCCTTCTCCCTGACGCTGACGCTGAGTGAATACGAAAAAGCCTGCGCGCCGCTGCTGGAGAAGCTGCGCCGCCCCATCGAGCGCAGTCTGCGGGACGCCGGCGTCAGCCTCAGCGACATTGACCAGATCGTGCTGGTGGGCGGCGCCACCCGTCTGCCGGTGGTGCGCCGGTTCGTCACCCGCCTTTTCGGCCGCATCCCGGGTGTGATGGTAGACCCGGACGAGGCCGTGGCCCTGGGCGCGGCGCTGCAGTGCGGCATGAAGGCCCGGGACAAGGAGATCCGGGAAGTGGTGCTCACCGACGTGTGCCCCTTCACACTGGGCACGGAGATCATGGTGGACAACGGTCTTTTTGAGGAGTCCGGCCACTACCTGCCCATCATCCAGCGCAACACGGTAATCCCCGTCAGCCGGACGCAGACCGTTTACACCGCCCACGACAACCAGAAGCGCGTCAACGTGAAGGTGCTGCAGGGTGAGAGCCGCATGGCCTACCATAACCTGCTGCTGGGCGAGGTGTCCGTTCCGGTGCCCGCCGGCCCCAAGGGGCAGGAGGCGGTGGACATCACCTACACCTACGATATCAACGCCCTGCTGGAGGTGGAGGTCCGCGTCCATTCCACCGGCGTTCAGCGCAAAATCATCATCCAGAACGAGCAAAACCGCCTCAGCGACGAGGAGGCCGCCGCGCGGATGGAGCAGCTGCAATACCTCAAGCAAAATCCCCGCGACGAGGAGGCCAACCGCCTGCAGCTGCTGCGGGGCGAGCGGCTGTATGAGGAGGCGCCCCAGCACCGCGCTGTCATCGACCGGGCCATCATGGAATTCGAGCGGGTATTGGAGCGGCAGGATCGCACCGAGATCGAAAAGGCCCGCAAGGTGCTCATCCGCACGCTGGATGAAATCGAATATAAGCTCACCTGACACAAAAAAGGCGCCACAGCCGTGGCGCCTTTTTCTTATATTTTGATGCCGGTGCAGCTGATGGAAGCGAAGACCCAGAACTTCTTCAGTCCAAAGGTCACTTCCTCTTCGATCTGCAGCGGATAGGGCGGCAGCAGCACCTCGCCCACCTCGGTGGTGACGGTGCGGTACCGCTTCTCCTTGAGAAACTTCTCCTTCTGGTTCCGATGGGGCAGATAAATGTGCAGCTCCACCACCTCCAGGTCGGTATTGTTGATCTCCACCAGCTCCACCAGAATGGTGTGGTTATTCTTCTTATTCATATACTCGATGAGCTCGGGCGTATAGCGGATGGTCATAGTTTGGTTCCTCCGTTGCTGTTTTTCCTATTATACCTGCTGCGCCGCCGCCGCGCAAGCGGCAGTTTTCCTCAGCCCGTCTTTTCCAAATATTAACCGCCCTTCTGGCCGCTATTGCAAATTCATTCTTTACTTATCGCTTTTCTTCCCGTATAATGTAACATGTTGGATTGCGTGTCCACAAACAATACGATTATAATAACCGGAGGGTTTTGATATGGGTAATTGCGCAATTGTTGGTATTAACTGGGGCGACGAGGGCAAGGGCCGCATGGTGGACCTGCTGACCCAGGACTATGACGTGGTCGTCCGCTATCAGGGCGGCGGCAACGCCGGCCACACGGTGGTCAACGAGCTGGGCAAGTTCGCCCTGCATCTGCTGCCCTCCGGCATTTTCCGCAAGGGCGTTGTCAACATTCTGGGCAACGGCGTGGCCATGGACTGCGAGAACCTGTGGATCGAAATGCAGGACGTGATGAGCCAGGGCGTGGAGCTGACGCCCGAGAACCTGATGATCTCCGACCGCGCTTCCCTGCTGCTGCCCTGGCACCGTGATCTGGACTCCCTGGAGGAAGCACGCCTGGCCGACAAGAAGTACGGCTCCACCAAGCAGGGCATCGCCCCCTTCTATTCCGATAAATATCAGAAGAAGACCGTTATGGCCGGTGAACTGCTGTACCCTGAGTACCTGAAGGCACATCTGGCCGACATTCTGGAGTGGAAGAACCTGACCCTGGACCGCGTGTACGGCGCCAAGACCTACACCCTGGACGAGATCATGGCCTGGATCGACGATTTCGGCGCCAAGATCCGCCCCTATGTCCGCGACACCGGCGCTTTCCTGCGCAAGGCACAGGCCGAGGGCAAGAGCATCCTCTTTGAGGCCCAGCTGGGCGCCCTGCGCGATCTGGACTACGGCATCTATCCCTACACCACCTCTTCCAACACCATCGCCGCCTTTGCCGGCGTGGGCAGCGGTCTGCCCTCCGCCCGCATCGACGAGGTCGTCGGCGTTGTGAAGGCCTACTCCTCCTGCGTGGGCGAGGGTCCCTTCCCCTGCGAGTGGTTCGGCGAAGAGGCTGAGAAGCTGCGCGAGGCCGGTGCCGAGTACGGCGCCAAGACCGGCCGTCCCCGCCGCGTGGGCCCCATCGACATCGTGGCCACCCGCTACGGCGTGCAGATGCAGTCCGCCACCAACATCGCCCTGACCAAGCTGGACGTGCTGAGCTACATGGACAAGATCCCCGTCTGCGTCCGCTATGAGGTCAACGGCGTCGAGACCGACGAGTTCCCCTTCCCCACCCTGCAGAATATCGCCAAGCCCGTCATCGAGTATCTGGACGGCTGGATGTGCGACATCTCCGGCATTACCGAGTGGGACAAGCTGCCCGAAGCCGCTCAGCGCTATGTCGAGTACGTGGAACAGGCCATCGGCTGCCACATCGGCTATGTGTCCGTGGGCCCCGAGCGCGACAGCATCATCCTGCGCTGACAACCTTACGTGAGAAAGGACGGCTCTTTTATGGCAAGAGACCGCTATGAATCCCCTCTGTCCTCCCGCTACGCCTCCCAATATATGCTGCAGCTGTTCTCCCAGCACGAGCGCATCCGTATCTGGCGCAAGCTCTGGGTGGAGCTGGCCCGGGCCGAGCACGAGCTGGGCCTGCCCATCACTGCCGAGCAGGTGGCCGAGCTGGAGGCCCACACCGAGGACATCGACTTTGATGTGGCCGCCGCCCGGGAAAAGGAAGTGCGCCATGACGTGATGGCTCACGTCTATACCTACGGCAAGGTGGCCCCCTCCGCCGCCGGCATCATCCATCTGGGCGCCACCAGCTGCTATGTCACCGACAACTCCGATCTGGTGATCTACCGCAACGGCCTTCGCTATCTCCGTGGCGAGCTGCTGGCCGTGATGCGCAATCTGGCCGACTTTGCCCGCCGCTATAAGGATACCCCCACCCTGGGCTACACCCACTATCAGCCGGCTCAGCCCGTCACCGTGGGCAAGCGTGCAACCCTGTGGCTGCAGGATTTCATGACCGACCTTGAGGAGCTGGATTTCGTCATCGACAATATGCGCTTCCTGGGCTGCCGCGGCACCACCGGTACCGAGGCCAGCTTTATGGAGCTCTTTGAGGGCAACGGCGAGAAGATCGACGAGATGAACCGCCGCATCAGCACCGCCTTCGGCTTTGACAAGTGCTTCAGCGTCTGCGGCCAGACCTATCCCCGCAAGGCCGACAGCCGCATCCTCAACGTGCTCAGCTCCATCGCCCAGAGCGCCTACCGTATGGCCAATGACATCCGCCTGCTGCAGCATGACCGTCAGGTGGAAGAGCCCTTTGAAAAGAATCAGATCGGCTCGTCCGCCATGGCCTACAAGCGCAACCCCATGCGCTGCGAGCGCATCTGCTCTCTCAGCCGCTATCTGCTGGCCGACGCGCTGACCGCCCCCATGACCGCCTCCACCCAGTGGATGGAGCGCACGCTGGATGACTCGGCCATTCGCCGCATCTCCATGCCCGAGGGCTTCCTTTGTGCCGACGCCGTGCTGCGCCTGTGCCGCAACGTCACCGACGGCCTGCACGTCAACGAAAAGATCGTGGACCGCACCTGCCGCGAGTATATGCCCTTCATCGCCACGGAAAACCTGATGATGGAAGGCGTCAAGCGCGGCGGCGACCGGCAGGAGCTGCACGAGATCGTGCGCGAGTGCTCCATGGAGGCCACCGCCCGCATGAAGGAAGGCGAAAGCTGTGATCTCCTCAGCCGTCTGGCCGCCACCGGCGCCTTCTCCATGACGGAGGAGGAGATGGCCGCAGTTCTCGACCCCGCGCTGTATGTGGGCCGCTGCGGCGAGCAGGTGGAGACCTTCCTTGCCGAAATCGAGCCGCTGCTGTCCGGCGCCAGCGAAAAGAGCGAAGACATCAGCCTGTAAACGCGACAAAAGACCTGTTTCCCGTGGGAAACAGGTCTTTTTCTTGTCATTTTCTTCTCTTCCGCCCGCTTGCTGACGGTACACCCAGCTCGCTGCGGTATTTGGCCACCGTCCGGCGCGAGATCTCCACGCCCTGCTGCTGCAAAAGGCGGCACAGCTTCTCATCGCTCAGCGGACGGGCGCTGTCCTCCTGCCGGACGAGCTGCACCAGGCGCTGCTGCACTGCCTGACGGGATACGCCGCCGGAGGGCAACGGGAAAAACCAGCGCAGCGGATAGGTGCCCTGCCGGCACTGCAGGTACTTCTCCCGCAGACAGCGGCTGACGGTGGAGGGATGCACCTTCAGTTCCTGCGCCAGTTCCTTCATGCTCATGGGCGCCAGCTCGGCACTCTCACCGCGGAAAAAGGCCGACTGCACCCGCAGCGCCGTTTCCGCGCAGCGGCGCAGCGTGACACCGCGCTGGGAAAGGCTGTACAAAAGCCACTGCGCATGGCGCAGCTTCTCCCGCAGATATACCGTTGTCTCGGCGTCCTGCGGCTGCTCCAAGAGCTTACTGTAATAGGCGCTGACGGTCAGCCGCGGCAGATAGTATTCGTTGAGCACCACCTGATAGGTACCGTCCAGCTCCGCCACAAAGAGGTCGGGCCGGACGTATACCGTCTCCTCCGCCGTCTGGAAGCCGCGGCCCGGATGGGGCTCCAGCGCGGCGATGCGCTCCTCGGCGGCGCGCACCTCTTTTTCGCTCACGCCCAGCGCGCGGGCAATGGCGCCGTAATGGCGGCGGCTCAGCTGCGGAAGATGGTCCCGCACCACTGCCAACACCGTCTCGTTTTTCTCTCCCTGCCGCTGCAGCTGCAGCAGCAGACACTCCGCAAGGCTTCGGGCCGCCACGCCGGCCGGCTCCAGGCTCTGCACCACTGCAAGGGCCTGCGCCACCAGCTCTGCCGGGATCTCCAACTCGGCAAGGCTGTCCAGATCCTCCTGCTGCAGATAGCCGTCCTCATCCACCAACCGCGCCAGATATTCGCACAGGGCCAGCAGGGGCTTCTCCAGCCCCATGCGCTCCAGCTGGTCGCACAAAAAGGCGGACAGGCTCTCCGTTTCCCAGTCGGTGCCGCCCTTTTCCGGTGCATCGCCGCCGCCCACGGCGGGGGCGCGGCTGTCCAGCCAGCTGATGCGGCGGCTCAGCTGCTCATACTCGGCGCGCAGCACCGAGGCCTCTTCCCGCTCCAGCATGGGGTTTTCATCGGCAGCGCGGTTGATGTACTCCAGCAATTCCTGCGAGTTCATCTGCAGCACTTCCATGGACTGCAGCAGCTGCGGCGTCAGGTGCTGCTCCTGACGCAGGTGCTGACCCATATCCAGTTTCATCCGCTCCGGCGCCATGGCGCACCTCCTCTGCCCCGTTTTTCCTCAGTATACCACAGATAAAGAAGAAAAAACACCGATTTTCGGGAAACTGTTGCCCGCAAAATGATTTCGTGATAAAATGATATCTGCAAGTTCTCAACACACGGACAAGGAGCTGCTCCATGAATTATAAAATGGTCATTCACACTGTCGGACAGGTAGTGCTGCTGGAAGCCGGCCTGCTGGTCCTTCCCCTGCTGGTCTCGCTGTACTATGGCGACAGCTGTTCTATGGCATACCTTCAAACCATCGCCATTGCCGCTGTAGTGGGTTCCCTCATGACCTTTGCGGTCCGTCCGAAAAATCACAACGTTTTTGCCAAAGAAGGCTTTTCCATCGTATCCGTCGGCTGGCTGATCCTCTCCGCCATTGGCGCGCTTCCCTTTACCTTCAGCGGCGATATCCCCTCCTACGTGGACGCCTTTTTTGAGACCGTCAGCGGCTTTACCACTACCGGTGCCTCCATCCTCACAGACGTAGAGGTGCTGATGCGCGGCAATCTGTTCTGGCGCAGCTTTACCCACTGGGTAGGCGGCATGGGCGTGCTGGTGCTGGTGACCATCATTGCTGAAAAGCTGCCCGACCGCTCCATGAACATTCTCAAAGCCGAGATGCCGGGCCCCATCGTGGGCAAGTTAGTACCCAAGACCCGCGACACCTCCCGCATCCTCTACCTTATCTATCTAGGCATCACCGTTCTGGTAACGGTTCTGCTGGTAGTGGGCGGCATGCCCCTCTTTGACAGTGTGGTCCACGCCTTCGGCACCGCCGGCACCGGCGGCTTCGGCATCAAGGCCGACAGCATCGCCGGCTACAGCCCCTACCTCCAGTGGGTCATCACCTTCGGTATGCTGGCCTTCGGCGTCAACTTCAACATCTACTTCCTCCTCCTGCTGCGCCGCTTCGGCGAAGCCCTACGCAGCACGGAGCTGTGGACCTATCTTGGCATCGTGGCTGCCAGCGTACTGGCTATCACCATCAACATCGCCTCTATGTATGACTCTCTCAGCGAAAGTCTGCGTCACGCTGCCTTCCAGGTCTCCTCCATTGTCACCACTACCGGCTACGCCACCACGGACTTTGACCTCTGGCCGGAGTTTTCCAAAGGCATCTTGCTGCTGCTGATGTTCATGGGCGCCTGCGCCGGCTCTACCGGCGGCGGTCTGAAGGTCAGCCGCGTGGTAATCCTGGGCCAGATGATCTGGGCGGAGATCCGCCGTATGGTCCATCCCCGAGCCGTCAGCGTGGTGCGTTACGAGGGCAAAATGGTGGACAAAGAGACCCAGACCGGCACCGCCACCTATTTTGCCTTATACTCTCTGTGCATTGTGGGCACCTTTTTGCTGCTCTCTCTGGATTCTTTCGGCTTTGAGACCAATTTTTCCGCAGCGGTGGCCTGCTTCAACAACATCGGTCCCGGCTTCGATGTGGTAGGCGCCACCGGCAGCTACGCCGGCTATTCCGATTTCTCCAAGATCGTGTTGAGCCTTGCCATGCTGCTGGGCCGTCTGGAGATCTTCCCCCTGCTGCTGACCTTCATCCCCTCGGCATGGCGCCGGTAAATTTCCGCAAATAAAAAGAGGACGCGTTTGCGTCCTCTTTTTTTGTTCGTTTATCCGTAGCCGTGGTCGGCATGGCTCCACTCGCCGCCCAGATCGCGGATCAGGATCCATTTCCAGTTCCGGTACGTCTCGTTGGCGTTCAGCGAGCCGTCACCGCCTCGTCTGTCGGTTTCGAAGGTAGAGGTCAGCACGATGGCCTGATCTACGCCGTATTCCGTCGCATAATCCTCCATGGCCGCCCACTTTTCGTCGCCGATATAGCCGATCTCCGTCATGGTGCAGCCCTTAAAGTTGAGGCGGAAATAGCGCTGCGCCACATCCATGGCAGCCTCAATCTCTTCCACTTGGTAGATATCGGACGCTTCGTTGGTGATCAGCACGTTGCCGGAGATGCGGCCGCAGCCCGTCAGGCTCAGTACCAGCACCCCCAAAAGCAGCACGGGAAGAAGCTTTTTCATGGCTTTGCCCCCTTACCAGCCGTACTTCTCGGCGTACTTCTCATCTACCTGAAACAGTGTAGCGCTGTCCAGTCCCAGTTCATTGAGAACGTCCACTGTCTCGGTGAAGTCGGGGCGGATGCGGTCCAGCCACAGGTTGCGCTCGCTGCCCTCCAGCTCAATATATACCGTGCACTCCGGCCAGCCTTCCACATTCAGCGGCTCCTGCTTGCCAGCACCGTTGGCCAGATCGGCCAGCACCGCATCGCGGATGCGGTCAGCATCAGCGGCACTGAGCTGCTGATTGTGGTCGATATACTTGCCGGTAATATAGCCACCGCGCAACTTCAGGCCCTCAGCAAACTCCTTGCTGCTGTTCAGGGTCACCTGATAGCGTACTTCCTCGCAGTTGATGAGCGTATCCAGCGCGCCAACGATCTGCGCGCTCTTCATGGCCTTGGGCATGGACAGGGTATAGTGGCGCACGAAGCGGCTGCCGTCAGCCATGGCGTATTCCAGATTCACATTGTAGTAGCCGTCGTCGCCGGTGGGCAGCTCACCGTCGGCCACGATGGCCTCATGCAGCGCCAGAACGGCAGCAATGGTCTCCGGCTCCACACACTCGTTGACATAGATGTCCTCGCGGTAGATGTTGATCTCCGCCGACTCGATCTTGTCCTCATCGGGCAAACGGCTCTCGTAGCCGGTGATGTCCATGCTGGCGCCGATGCACACCGCCGTCAGCACCACGCCCACCGCCACGGCGCCGGGCCAGCCCTTACCGAATACGCGGAAGGATTTGCGGATCACCATCTCCACCGCAAAGTAGCACAGAACACCCATCAGCACCATGCATACGATCAGCAGCGCAAGGCCCACCGTGTCGGAATTCATGGAAAGGATGCTGTAAAGGCCCAGGCCCAGCGCCAGACCGCCGCACAGGGCCACACCGTAACGGAAGATGGGACGGGCCCAGCCAAAGGCCACGGGATCGCCGGCCGACTCGCTGGCGCGGCGGCGATACAGGAAATAGGAGATCACCAGCATCACGACGGCAGCCGCCGTATAGACAGCCAGCACGCCGGGAGCCTCCGGGCTCAGTACCCGGGGACCGCGGGGATAGTCCACCAGCGCCTCCGGGACCACCATGGCCCCGCCCGGGTGCACCGTATCCACAACGACCTCCATCGTCTCCCGCACATGGTCCATGAGCACCTCACCCATCTGGTAAACAGGCGTCAGCCAATAGGTGACGGCGGGATAGGAGTTGGCGTTGGCATAGCCGAAATAGAAGAGCTCCCCCAAAAAGCGCAGCAGCTGCGTCACCATGATGGCCAGGGCGTTGGCCACGGCATACAGCACCGGCATGGCCAGCAGCCAACCGGTGACCATGCTGCACAGGGTGCCCAGCGAGAAGAAGAAAAACTCCACCAGCGTTACCACCAGCAGCCACACGCCGATAGCCTTGAAGGCCACATCGCCGTGCATCAGCTGCACCAGAACGGTCAGCACCGCCACGATCAGCTTGCCGGCCGTCAGCATGCCCATCACCGCCGCCACGTGGGAGAAGAACTGGGCGCTGCGGCTCACCGGCAGGGAGTGCATCAGGCCCACGGAGCGGCTGTTCATCAGGTAGGAAAAGCTGGCCATGGCAAAGAGGCCGCCGAAAATGAGGCCCATGATCACGCCGCCGAACATCATGTCGTAGAGGTAGTCGCCGGGATAGTCACTGTAGGGGAAGCCCAGATCCACCCACTGGTAAACCGGCAGCATGACGGTCCAGATGGCAGTATAGAGGAACAGCAGCGGCCAAAACCGCTTCACGTCGGTGCGGATAATGGTCTTATTAAAGCACGATGTCGCGGACCGCATAGTCAGCACCTCCCATCTCATAGATAAAGATCTCTTCCAGCGTCAGCGGGATGGCCTCCAGCAGCAGAGGCTCGGTGATCTGCATACGGCGGCGGATATGCTCCACATTGCCGCGCATGATATAGGTGTACACACGGCCTACGCGGGAGCGGTGCAGCACCTGCAGCTCCGCCGGCAGCGTGGGCTCCTCCTCACTCTTGTAGGCCACCTGCAGCTTCACGGTGTTGTCCTGCAGGTCGCTGAGGCTGCGCTCCAGAAGCACCTTGCCCTTGGACATGATGCCCACATGGTCACACACATCCTCCAGCTCGCGCAGGTTATGGCTGGAAACCAGCACCGTGGTGCCCCGCTCGGCCACATCGCCCAGCAGCAGCGACCACACCTGGCGGCGCATCACGGGGTCAAGGCCGTCCACCGGCTCATCGAGGATGAGATACTCCGGCATGCAGCACATGGTCAGCCAGAAGGCGGCCTGCTTCTGCATACCCTTGGACATGCGGCGGATCATCTGCTTGTCATTCAGGGGAAAGACCTGCTTCATCTTTCCGTAGCGCTCCCAGCTGAAGGTGGGATACATGCCGGCATAGAGCTTTGCCATCTCGGCGATAGACGCCTGCGGGAAATAGTACCAGTCATCGCCGATGACCGTCAGGCGCTGCTTCACCGCCGGATTTTCATAGATGGGCTGGCCGTCCAGCAGCACCTTGCCGCTGTCGGGACGATAGACGCCGGTGAAATGGCGGATAATGGTGGATTTGCCGGCGCCGTTGGGGCCCACCAGACCGTACACCGTGCCCTTGGGCACCGTCATGGTGGCGTTATCCAGCGCCCGGAAGCCGTCAAAGGTTTTGACGATGTTTTTTGCTTCAAGCATCAGCTGTTACCTCCTTCCCACAGGGCCGCCCAGTCCTCAGCCGTCATGCCGAGGCTGCGCAGCTCGTCGCGCAGCGGCCGCACCTTTTCTTCCAGCTCCATGCGGCGCAGCCGGTTTTGATCCTGCAGCTCCGCCACGAAGGTGCCCTTGCCGGACACCGACAGAATGTAGCCCTCCGCCTCCAGCTGAGCGTAGGCACGCTGGATGGTGTTGGGATTGATGGCCAGTTCCACCGCCAGCGCACGCACGCTGGGCAGCTTATCACCGGGGCGAAGCATACCGGTGACCATGAGCTTCCGCAGGCCGTCGCGGACCTGCTCGTAGATCGGGCGGGTATCCCGATAGTCCAGATGGATCATGCGACCGTCACTTCCTTTCAAGTGTACTAATCGTATTAATACACTTACAGTATCACGTCATACGCCTGCTGTCAAGCGGCGGCGGGGCGGCAAAAGATTAAGATTTGATGAATTTTTTGTTTCCTCGGCTCCTGCGCATCAAAAGCGGCCGATGGGGACATACTTTCCGTATTCATATTGAGAAAGGAGTCTTACTATGCACGCTTTGGTACACCGCGAGACCTGCATCCGCTGCGGTCTGTGCCCCACCCTCTGCCCGGAGGTATTTGACCTGCCCGACGGTGAGAGCGCACAGGTCATCGCCGATCCCGTTCCGGAGGATTGCCGCGCCGCAGCGCAGGAAGCTGCCGACAGCTGCCCCGTGGCCGCCATCCACATCAGCTGAGCGCCCGCAGAGAGAAAACATCGATTTTTTTGTAAAAAACATCACATTTTTTGAAAATTTTTCTTTACAACCGGAAATCTGTGTGATATATTTTTAGGGCATGCGAATGTGCATGACAGATCGCCCCTGGCCTTAGTAGCGCGGACCTTCACCATCCCGTTACCCAGACAGCGGGCAACATTTTGAGAAAGGTGGAAACACACTATGATGCTGAAAGATCAGAAGACCTCTATCATCGAGGCCAACCGCACCCACGAGACCGACACCGGTTCCCCCGAGGTCCAGGTCGCTATCCTGACCGAGCGTATCAACCAGCTGACCGCTCACCTGAAGGTTCATCCCCATGACTTCCACAGCCGTCGTGGTATGCAGATGATGATCGGTAAGCGCCGTCGTCTGCTGGACTATCTGGCCAAGAAGGACATCGAGCGTTATCGTGCCCTGATCGCCAAGCTGGGTCTGCGTAAGTAAGCGAAAACAGGGTGGTGTGCTG
>SVMH01000035.1 GCA_015067525.1 Oscillospiraceae bacterium
GGAGCCCACGTTGATGGAGAGGCTGCCGGTATAGCCGGGGGTCTCGCCGTCGTTGTCCGGCGCTTTCTCGCCGCCGCCCCACACCAGCGCGGCGGCCAGCACGAAGGTCAGCACCACGCAGCCCAGCGCCACGGCCGTGCGGACGGAGAAGCGCTTTTTCTTGGGGGGATTGTTCTTGTGTTCACCCATAGGGGTCACCTCACATAGGAAAGGAAGGCCGCGCCACAGGGCGCGGCCTTCTGTTGGTTTGGTTAGGAGTTGAAAATGTTGCTGGCTTCCGTAGGCGTATGATAGCAGAAGCTGTCATTGGTCAATCCGGAGCCGGGGTTGATCAGCTGGTTCTTACCCTCATAACGAAGGCAACCGCCCAGATCCGTACCGAACAGGATCTTATCGCCATATACATGGCCGCAAGTGTTGTAATTGGTGTTGGTGTTGGCGCGGATCTCACAATCACCGGCAATGTTGGTGCTCATGAGGAAGCTTTCAAAGCTGATCTCAGGCTTGGTATAAGTCTTTTTCATCTTATTTTACCTCCTCTCACTTGAACAGCCAGCCAAGCAGGCTCTTGATGGTTTTCACGATCTTCTTGACCACGGTCTTCACGGTCTCCTCGTAGCTGGGCTGCTGGGGAACCTCAGGCTCTTCGGGCTGCTCGGGATCAGCGGGAGTCTCAGGCTCTTCGGGCTGCTCGGGCTCGACAGGAGTCTCGGGCTCAACGGGAGTCTCGGGCTCAACGGGAGTCTCAGGCTCGACAGGAGTCTCGGGCTCGACGGGAGTCTCGGGCTCGACGGCAGCGGGACGCAGGCTCATCAGGGTGAAGCCGATGCTCTCTTCGTCCATGCTCAGCAGACTGGCACCGTCCACCGCATAGGGATTTTCGGTGTGGGTCACCTTGATGTTGGTCAGGGACAGGATGCCGCCGCTGACATTTTCAATGATGACGGTACCGGCCTTGGCATACTTCATGATGCTGTAGTACATGTCGGTTGCCGTGCTGATGGTGTAAGAATCGCCGTTGATGTCACAGGTCACAGGCGTACCGTTGGCCATCTTGATGCCCAACTGGACATCGGCCACCTTGTCGTTCACCGTCACATTGAAAGCGATGACCTGACCGTTATCCAGATACAGCTCGTTATTGGGGCCGTAGCTGACATAGTCGGCAATGCTGTAGTTTTTATCTTCGCTGTCGATGAAGATCGCACCGCGCAGCGCGCCCTTTTCATCGCCGTTGACGGTAACAGTAAGCGTGCCGTCCTTGTTCGTCGTCACGTCGACATTGGAGGCATCGATGATGTTGTTGCGCAGCTCCTCATAGATGGGCCATGCCTCGCCATCGGCCAGATAAGCATCCTGAACCGTCTGGTTATCTTCCCAGCCACCGGCAACACCGGCAGGATCGTAGATGCGGATGGCATCCAGATACAGCTCGTACTCGCCGCCCTTGTTGTGGTCGAAGCCTTCACCGTAAGCGGCAGTGATGACAACGGTGTACTGGCCGTAGTCCAGATCGGTCACCTTCATAACGGGCACCTGATAGATGGCGTTGGGATCGTTCTCAGAGATGACCCATTCGCCTTCGCCGTCAGCGGGGACACCGTCGCCGTCCATATCCTTTGCCTTAAAGACATAGCCGTAATAGGTATCCACCATGTAAGTCGTGGGCGTGCCGCTGGCGGACGCACCTGCGTACACCTGAATCATCAGCGTACCGGTGGTATTGCTGGTCAGGGAGACCACGTCAAAGCCGGTGCCGCAGAAGGTAAAGGTTGCAGTGCCCTTCTTGGAAGCGCTTGCCTCAAACTTGGCATAGCCGTTCATAGAGTAGGTGGACATGTCGCCGTAAGCGCCGTCATAGCCGTAGACGTTGTTGGCATCGATCACGGTGTCGAAGGCGTACTTGATGTCGTCGGGACGGTCCTCAGCCTGCGTCTTATCGGTGCCGGTCACCACGGTCCAGGTGCAGATATCATCCAGCGTAGTAACGCCGGTGCCGGCCTCGATGTTGCCATTCTCGTCAAACTTGAAGGGCACGATGGTGTAGGACGCCAGATCCACAAACTCATCCTCATAGTAGATGGTGGTGGCGGGGATGACGGTCAGCTGGCCGTAATAATAACCGTTTTCGTCGTTCAGACCCTCAATGTTATTATTGTAGCTGACAGAGTAGGTAAACACTTCGCTGGTGTTCATCTGCATACCGTTGCTCTTATTCAACGTGTAGCGAATCACGGTATCGGCAGCGGAGGCACCGAGTTTTACTTCGGCAGTGCCGAAAGCGCCGGCATCGTTGGCGGCGGGGGCCTTGTTGTTCTGACGGTAGTCATCGCCGGTGACAACGCTATCCATGGCGCCGTTCTTCACGCCGACCAGCGTACCATAGGAGCCGAACATATCATTGACCATGACATGGACGTCCACACTCAGGCCGAAGTCGATGACCACGGTATCGTTCATGGCCTGAGGCTCCCAAACCACGGCAAACCAAACGGTGGTCTGGTGGAACTGATAGCCGTCTTCCTCGCTGGTGGCGGTGAGCTTGTTGGTAAACTGCTCGGTTTCGGAATGGTTGGTCACATAGGTGGTGTCGGGAGACTTGCCGTTGGTAATGGTCCAGTTACCGCTGGAGTCAGACATGATCACGACCTGATATCTGGCCGCAACGTCATACAGAGAATAGCCGGTAGGCAGAACGTCGGGGTTGCTTGCAACGATCTCCAGGGGGCTCACGCCGGCGCCGGAGCTGTTGAGCAGAACTTCCTGCGCCACAGTGGGGCTGACGACCGTCACGCGGTTAGCAAAGGGAACCACCACACCGTTGTTGTTAACGGGCTGGCCGGCCTCATTGACCAGATAGAACGCGTAGCTGACGTTGGCAGACTTCCAGCCCAGCACGGGAGAAACGGTCTCCTTCTTGCAGGGGTTGTGCAGGTAGTTGTCGTAGTACAGGGTAGCGAACTCGTTGGTGGGATAGGAACCGGCCTCGCGGGTACCTTCCATGGTGCCGTTCAGGTAAACGAAGTAGCGCATGGCCAGCTCGGTGGTCTGCACAGTACCCAACTTCCAGTAGAAGGTCTCGGCGGGCAGCAGGTTGCTGGAGCCGCTGGTGATACCGTTTTCGTTCACGGCGGTGGGGATATCCACACCGTCGATCTCTACGGCAGTAGAATTGTTGTTATACCAGAAAGACTTGGCGTAGATGACGCCGCCGATCAGGATATTGCTGCCGGCGGTGATGGTCTCGCCGTTGGGGCCCACGGAGTCCTTGTCGGAGTAAGCCTCGGTACCGGCTGCGTTGAAGGTGATGGTCTCCAGAACGGAGAACGTACCCTTGCGCTGGCCGATCATATCCGTGGTGATGCTGTCGGTTGCAGATGCATCGGCCTCGGCCTTGGTGTAGATATCGTAGGAAACGATCTCGATCTTGTTATCCACGCCCAGCGCATTGCCGTTCAGATCCTTCAAAGCGCCCAGCTTCAGGTCGTAGTTGGCGCCCATCTGGTCAACGAAGCGGGCATTGTAGGCGGCGTAGGCAATGTCGTCGCCGATGGCGGCAAAGGCATTGTCCAGATCGTTGGCAGTATCTGCACGGAAGTAATACTTCTCCTCAGAGGCGATGTTCCGGATGACCGTATCCATGGAGTCAACGGTGATCTCCTTATCCACGGCCAGGCAGAAGCCGATGGAGTACATCTTGGCACCCAGACCGTTGACATTCACCCAAGTGTCGCCGTCGGTGTCGGCAGCGTTGTTCTTGCGGATGACGGGATAGGTGATGGCGGGGTCACCCTTGATGGCCTCGGCCATCCAGTGCTTGCCGTCTTCGTTGTAGTAGGAAGCATCGGCGCCGTTATCGATATCGGCGGTATCCAGCGTGCCGGTCAGCCAGTTGTTCCACTCAGCAGCGCCGGTGCCGCTGGACTGGGAACTGAAGTAGTTGAACTGGAAGGGGGCGCCGTCGGACATGAAGACGACGAACAGGTCGCGCTCTTCACCGTCTTCGGCGTTCCGGGCAGTGACGGCTTCGCCCAGCTGATAGATGGTATCAAAGGCGTAGTCATAGTTGGTACCGGATGCATACCCCAGATAATACTGGTTGGTGTTGTCCCTGGTCTCGAAGGCGTCGGCGTCAATCTCGTGTACGTCTGCAAAGGCGCTGGCGTCAAACTTCTGCGCGCCGGTATAGACCTTGTTGGTACCGGACGCCTCGGTACGGATGGAGCCGCCGGCTACCGTATCGTTCGCGTTGATATAGTAGGGGCTCTTGGAATCGGGATAGTAGCGGTTGAAGTCTGCCACGGCGATGCGGATATCCATGGGGTTACCCTCGGCATCGGGGGCCTGCAGCTGGTTGAGCAGCACGGTCATGGATTCACGGAGCACCTGCAGGCGGCTCTTTTCTACACCGTTGACGGTAACCTTGTTGCTGTTCATGGAGCTGGACAGGTCGACCATAACGATGACGTCCGCGCCCTTCTTCATGGGAACGCCGGAAGCGGAGACTTCGATCTGCGCAATACCGGAGGTCTGGAAGCTGATGCCGTTACCGGTCTTGTGGACCTGAACAGCGCCCTCGTTGGGATACTCGGGGTAGTTGTTACCGGTCTTACCCGTAACATGCAGGGTAAAGCTCTTGGTGATGACCACGCCGTTATAGGTCAGCGTCAGATTCTGGAAGGTGCCCGTTGCGCCGGTGGAAACGCCGGTACCGTCGGCCTTCTTCAGCATACCAACGGTGACGGGAACAGTGTAATACTTACCGTTTTCCAGCTGCACGATGATCTGAGCGCCGGTCTGGGCAGCCTGAGAGGAGCCCTTGGCAACCGTACCCTCGGAAGGCTCCACCGCATAACCGGTGACCTTCACGCTGGGGACGACCACCTTGGCAACGCCCAGAGTAACGCCGTTGTAGGCGATGGTCACGGCATACTCGCCGCCGTTGACGGCATCGTAGCTGGGATCCAGCGTCCAGGTCATGCCGACGCCGTCATCCTCGAAGACCTGCGCGCTGTTGGCATCGCCGGTGTGGTACTTAATGGTAATACCGTCCTTGACGGTCTGCAGTGCCTCTTCCGCAGAGGTGCCGTTTTCCACATTGTAGACCAGCTCGCCTTCGATCATGCCGTACAGGCCGGCAGTTCCCTGCGTGGTCTCGGTCTTGGTGTACTTATACAGGCGGACAGGGCCCTCATAGGAGGAGCTCGCCTGGAACACGCCGTTGGAGTTGCTCCAGCGGAGGTTATACGTGGTGGAACTCCAGTTGTTGTTATAGGCTGTACGGGTAATGTCGTAAGTACCGTCGCCGTTGCTGCTGACCGTCCAGCGGCGGTCGTTGCCGCTAGAGTTGGAAGAAGTCAGACCGCCGTTATTCAAACGCAGATAGGTGCTGTTGTTCAGACGGATGTAGTAAGCGCTGGAGCCATCATACCACGGGGTAAAGGTCCAGCCGTAGGTGTCGGAGCCTGCATAAGCCGTCTTCCCGTCTGCGGACAGCTCAATGGTCACTGCATTGTTGGAGGAGGCCGCGGCACTCAGCGCCTTGGCATAGCCATCGGCCACGACCAGATACTCCACGCCGGTGTCAACGCCGTTAGTATCCAACACGTAGACATATCTGGTGCTGGAAGCACCGGGCTTGGTAATGGTGACCCAGCTGCCGCCGGAGGTGCTCACGTCACCGCCGGTGCTGCCACTCTCGCCGCCCTCATCGGTCATGCGGTAGATGTAGAAGGAGGCAGGATTGCTGGCATAACCGTTGATCAGCCCGCGGCTATTATAATTCAGATAATAGGAGCCGCTGGTAAAGGTAAATTCGTTTGCGCTGCCGCCGATGGTAAACACATTACCAGTACTTTCAAGGGTGGCGGTAATACCCGTGCTGCTGGTATTGGTCAACTTGGCATACTTGGTGCCATCGCCCAGCAGCCAACCGCTGCCGCTGGAGGTCAGTGTCCACTCCTTGGCAGAATAGTCACCAGTAATGATATCGGGACCGCAGATAGAGGTACTCTCAATGTTGAAACCCTTGCGGGTGCCGCCACTGGTCTTCGAAACAACCTCAGGCAGCATGAAGTGAGAGCCATTATAGAAAATCAGATACTTGCCGCCGCTGACCAGCTGAGAAGTGCTGGTCACACGGGTATAGGTGCGCTCACCGGTGCTGCCGGTATCGCCGGAGCCGGAACCGCCGCCGGTGGGGGGCGTTACCTCTTCACCGGCAGGAGTGATCTCCTTGTTCAGCGTCAGCGTATAGGGAGAGCCGACAGTGGTGGTGTCGGTGGAATACTTAGAGTTGTCGGGATACTCCACGTTATAGACACCGGCGGACTTCAGATTATGGGTGCCATTGGCAGAGTAGCGGCTGATGGTGACATCATTGTCCGTGATGGCGAAGGTGGTCATGGTCAGCGTCTTGTCCACATCGCTGGTGTAAGAGTTACCGTAGTAGCCCACATAGCCGGCATTCAGATAGGTAAAGGCCAGCGTCTCTTCCTCAAACACGGTTTTGCTGCTCTGGGCAATGTTGATCTTATCGCCCTTGGTCAGGAAGATGGCAGCACCGCCCAGATAGTCATCCCAGCCGTGAGAATGGTTGTGGCCGAACATGAAGATGATGTTCAGGCCGGCATTGCCCGCCTCGTTCAGCACATCAAAGATGTAATTGGCGTACATGCCGTCACCGTCGTTGTTGGTACGCATGCAGTAGTGCAGAGGCAGATGGGACACCACGAAAATGGGCTTGGCATACTCCGCATTGCGCTTGGCATCCAGATAGCCCTTCAAAGAAGCAGCCGTATTCTTGATGGTGGTCTCGCTGCTGTTGCGCCACATATAGTCCTGCTCGTTGATGACAAAGACACCGTAATTCTCCGCATCGTGAGCACCGCTCTTGTCAATGACGGTACCGACCATGCCGGCCTCAGCTCCGCTGTATTCGGAAGAGTTATCATGGTTGCCCTGGATCAGCACCATGGTATCATCCGTCAGTTCGGGATAGGCCTCAAGGATAGTGTCCTTCAGGTAGGTAACGTCAGCTGCCTTTGTGGCACCCACGCTATAGTCACCTGCAAACAGGAAACCATCAAACTTGGTGTAGCCGTCGGCCTTGATCTGGTCGATCACGCCGTTGACAATGGTCGCGCCGGCTGCATTGCCGCTGCGCGCCTGGAAGTCCGAGCCTGCCAGGACATAGGTAGTCTCGCCGTCTGCCGCGAATGCGGAAACAGGCAGCATACCCACTACCATGACCAGAGCCATCAGCATTGCCAAAAGCTTATGACTGATTCTTCTCATTCTTATCCTCCTAACTGGGGTGAAGGGTTGTCCCCTCCCCCGTTCTGACACCGCAAAAAGGCATATGGACGCAGTATCAGATAATAATTCAGATACATGATACCACAAAGACGACAAAAGTCAACCGCTTTTCCCCTTGTTTTTCCTGATGATACCTATTATAATTACTACATCTTGTGGCGGGAGGCGGCCGTATGGACATACCTGTATTGAATACGGATCAGGCGCTGGCGCGGATCCGGGCGGATCTGGCGGCGGGCCGCAGCAGCCATCTGGTGGTGACCGGCGGCAGCATGGTGCCCTTTTTGCGGCACGGAAAAAGCGCCGTGGTGCTCACCGCGCCGCAGCCGCCCTATCGGCGGGGCGACATCCTCTTCTACCTGCGCGCCTCGGGCCAGTGCATTCTGCATCGGGTGCAGCAGGTGCAGCCGGACGGCACCCTTGTGATGTGCGGCGACGGGCAGCTGCAGTGCGAGCCCATCGCGCCGCAGCAGGTGGTGGCGCAGGTCAGTCACATCCGCCGCGGCAGCCGCTTTGTCCCCTGCTCGGCCCTGCCGCTGCGCTGCGCGGTGGCCGCGTGGCAGGCGCTTTTGCCGGTGCGAAAGCCGCTGCTGGGCGCGATGGTGCGCGTGCACCGTCTGTTTTCCGGAAAATGACAACGCTTGGCCGCTCCGCTGCACCGCGGAGCGGCTTTTTTGCGAATTTTTGCGGAAACAACCGTATTTTCGCTTGTGGGCTGTCGAATTGTGTAGTATACTGTTAAATCATCCATAAAATTTGGCCCTTCGCACAACCGAAACCCCGAGGAGGCTTCGCTATGAAGATCAAAACCCGCAAAAAGCGCTACGAGCAGGTGATGGCGCTGCCGCGGCCCGAGCATCGCCGGCCGCTGCGCCCCAACATCCTCTTCCGCCTGCTGATCCGCATTTTGTCCATTCCGGATCTGTTGAGCGCGCGTTTTCGCTATACCACCGAGCGCATGGAGCTTGCCGCCGGCAAGCCCTGCCTCATTCTGATGAACCACTCCAGCTTCATCGATCTGAAGATCGCCTCGAAGATCTTCTTCCCCAAGCCCTTCTGCATCGTGTGCACCTCTGACGGCTTTGTGGGCAAGAGCTGGCTGATGCGCCTGATCGGCTGCATCCCCACCAACAAGTTCGTCAGCGACGTGAAGCTGATCGGCGATATGCAGTACGCCCTGAAGGAGCTGAACTCCAGCGTGCTGATGTATCCCGAGGCCAGCTACTCCTTCGACGGACGGGCCACCCCCCTGCCCCGCAAGCTGGGCGTGCTTTTGAAGAAGCTGAAGGTGCCGGTGGTCACCGTGACCACCCAGGGCGCCTTCTCCCGCGAGCCCCTTTACAACTGCCTGCAGAAGCGCAGCAACGTGAAGGTCTCGGCCCACGTCAAGTGCCTGCTGACGCCGGAGGAGATCGCCGAAAAGTCGGTGGCCGAGCTGGACGCCATGCTGGATGAGGCCTTCACCTTTGACGGCTTTGCCTGGCAGCGGGAAAACCGGGTGGTCATCGATTCCCCCACCCGCGCCGACGGACTCAACCGCATCCTCTACCGCTGCGCACGCTGCGGCGCCGAGGGTCAGATGGAGGGCAAGGGCATCTTCCTGAAATGCCACCACTGCGGCAAGGTATGGGAGCTGACCAATCTGGGCGTGCTGCGCTCGCCCAACGGCAAGACGGAGTTCAGCCGCATCGCCGACTGGAACGACTGGCAGCGCGCAGAGGTGAAAAAGGAGCTGGAAAACGGCACCTACCGGCTGGACACCGAGGTGGACATCGGCATGCTGGTGGACCACAAGGCCATCTACATGGTGGGCTCGGGCCGGCTGCAGCACAGCGAAGAGGGCTTCACCCTCACCGGCTGCGACGGCGCCATCCACTACACCCAGCCGCCGCTTTTCAGCTACAGCCTGTACGCCGACTACTACTGGTATGAGATCGCGGACGTGATCTGTATCGGCACCAACGACACCCTCTACTACTGCTTCCCCAAGGGCAGCGACGTGGTGACCAAGGCCCGCATCGCCACGGAGGAGCTGTACAAGCTGAAAAAGCGCCGTCCCAGCCACCAAAAGGCGGAGAAAACGGCAACGGTATAAAAACGCACAAAAGAGAGGTTTTCCAACGGGAAACCTCTCTTTTTCTGCTTATTCGTCGGATTCTTCTTCCGCAGCCAGTTCGGCGGCCAGCTCGCGCTTGGCCTCGGCAAGCACCTTGCGGTCGTGCTTGGTGGTCAGCTGCTTCTCGTCGAACTTTTCAAACATGTCGGGGCGGCGGCGCATGGTGCGCTTATAGCTCTCCTTCTTGCGCCAGTCGGCCACGTTGCCGTGGTGACCGCTCAATAAAACGGCGGGCACCTTGCGGCCGTGCCACTCCTCGGGGCGGGAGTACTGGGGATGCTCCAAAAGGCCGTTCCAGTGGGACTCCTCGGTGTAGCAGCTCTCCTCCGGCAGGACGCCGGGCACCATGCGGCACAGGCAGTCGGCCAGCGCCATGGCGGGGATCTCACCGCCGGTGAGGACGAAGTCGCCCATGGAGATCTCCTCATCCACGCACTCTTCGATGAAGCGCTCGTCGATGCCCTCATAGTGGCCGCAGACGAGGATGAGGCGGTCGTACTGCTCCTTCAGCTCACGGGCCACGGTCTGGTTCAGCACGCGGCCGCAGGGGGACATATAGATGGTGTGAACACGCTCACCGGCCTCGTCGCAGATGTGCTGCCAGCAGCGATACAGGGGATCTGCCTGCATGACGGCGCCGCGGCCGCCGCCGTAGGGATAATCATCCACCTGCATCTGCTTGTTGGTGGTATAATCCCGGATCTGGTGGGCCACGATCTGCACATAGCCCCGGGCCTGGGCGCGGCCGATGATGGACTGGCCCATCATGGCCTCGATGGCATCGGGAAAGAGGGTCATGATGTCAATTCTCATCGGTGGCCAGTCCTTTCATCATATGGACACGAACGGTCTCGGCGTCCAGATCCACCGACTCGATGAACACGCCGGGCACGGCGGGGATGAGATACTCCCGCTCACCCTTGACCTCGTAGATCTTATGGGCGGGGTAGGTCAGCACGCGGCGCACCTTGCCGATGACTTCCTCGGTGGCGCAGTCGATGACGGTGAGGCCCTCGATCTCCTCGTCGAAATAGTAGCCCTCCGGCACCTCCACATCGTCGCGGCGGATGGTGACAGTCTTGCCCTTCAGGGCGAGGGCGGCGTCCATATCCTCCACGCCGGGCAGCGTCAGCAGCACCACCGACTTGTGGACGCGGGCGGACTTGACCTCCACGCGCTTGCCGCCGATATAGAGCACGTCAAAATCGGCCAGAAACTCGGGGTCAAAGCCCATGGGGTTGAGCTTGACTTCGCCGCGGATACCGTGGGCGTTGACGATCTGACCCACGGGGATAAATTCTGCACGCATAAGCTTTCTCCTTTGCGTTATTTGTTCATTAACCAAATGATTATAGCGGATTTTTCCGCCTTACACAAGGGGTGATGTGAGGAAATCCAGCACGCGGCGGTTGAAATCCTTCTCTTCTTCATACAGGCCGTGGGTGCCGTGGATGTAGAGGTAGAGCTCGGCGCGGGGGATGCGGCGGGAAAGCTCGCGGCTGCCCTCATAGCCAAGGGTCCGATCCTCCATGCCGCCGATGACCAGCGTGGGGGCGGCGATCAGGGGCAGCACGTCCCAGCTGTTGTGGTCAAGGCAGGCCTGGGCCTGCACCAGAAAACGGTCATAGCCGGCCGGCTTCGTCACGGCGGCCACCAGCGGCACCGCCCAGTGGGCGGTGCGGACGTACTTTTCCGAGTACATGCGGCGCAGGTTGTCGGCCATCAGCTCGCGGTGCTTGCCCCAGCGGGCCTGCTTCATCCAGGTGATGACGGCGTCGCGCAGCAGCGCGTTGGGCCGCGGGCAGGTAACGGCCAGCACCAGCCGCTCCACCCGCTGGGGATAGTCGGCAGCCAGAAACTGGGCGATCATGCCGCCCATGCTGACGCCCACGATGTGGGCGCGGGGGATGCGCAGCTGCACCATGGCCTTCTTCACATCATTGGCCATGGCGCGGGTGGAATAGCCCGCGGGCAGGTCGTTCTTGCGGCTGAGCATCCAGACCGTATACTGCTTCCCATAGGCGCGGTACAGCGCCGCCATAGGCAGGGCCGTGCCCTTCACCGTGTGCAGGCCGTCGCCCAGGCCCGGGAGAAAAATGAGGTGCTTCTCCCCCGCGCCGAAGCGGATATAGTCCATGGTGGTGCCGTCCATCTGCAGCTGTCCGTTTTTGATGTTGACCGCCATTGTGCTCCCTCCCCGTCGGTTTTCTTCAGCTTACCACACGGCGTCAAGGTTTGCAATCTTGCCGCTGCATAATCCTGCCAGCGGCGGCAAAAACTTGACAAAGAAGGCGGCAAATGGTATACTCGCCAGAGCCTTAAAAGTAACAAAAGTTACAAGCAGGCGGCTTTGATTGCCGAATTGCGGCCAATATCCGCCGTTGGAGGAACGATGAATCGATTTTTGACACAACTCAAGGCCATCTCGGCGAGGAACATCCTCGCGTGGCTGGAGCGGGGCGCGGAGCACATCCACAACGCGCCCTACCGCATCGCCGCGTGGCTGCCCACCGCGCCGGGAAAGCTCTGTGCCGCCGGTGCCGCCGTGTGGGGCTGGATCTGCCGCACGGAGACGGCGCAGGAGTGCCGCGCCGTCTACGGCTGGATGGAGCGCAAGGCCGACGACATCCACGAAGTGCCCTACCGCATTGCGGCGTGGCTGCCCACACTGCCCGGCAAGCTGCGCGCGCTGGGCGCTACCGCCCTTGCGTGGATGGAGAAAAAGGACATCACGCCGCGCATCAAGGTGCTGACGCCCCTGTGTCTGGCCGCGCTGGTGGCAGCCTTCTGCATGCAGCCGGTGGAAAAGGCGCAGGTGACTTATCTGCTCACCACCGGCGCTGCGCCGGAGTTTATCCGCGGCAAGGTTTACAACGATCAGGAGCTGCCGGGATTGAGCCTTGTGGCCGGCAGCGAGGGCCGCGATGCCCAGCTGATACTGGCAGAAGGCCAGTGGGTATCCGTGCGGGTGAACGGCAAAACGGAGACGGTGAAAACACGCCGTGAGACGGTGGCCAATCTCCTGCGGCGGCGGAACATCCCCGTAGGCGAGGAACAGATGGTGGTGCTGGACGTGTCCGGCGAGACACCGGCCATCAGCGTGCAGAACACCTATTCCTTCACCTGGGAACAGACGGTGCCGGTGGACTATGAGACGAAATACGTCACCGACCCGCTGATGGAAAAGGGCAAGGAGGAAGTGGTGCAGACCGGCGCCATCGGCGGCATTCTGGAGACGTACCGCAACACCTACCGCGACGGCAAGGCCGAGTCCATGGAGCTGATGAGCGCCGTGACCACCGAGCCGGTGACGGAGATCATCGAGCAGGGCACGCGGGTGCAGGAAGTCAGCCGCGAAGACCGCATTGAGCGGGTGGTCTACAACGCCGACGGCAGCGGCTATCTGGTGTTCAAATCCGGCGACACCATGACCTTCTCGGAAAAGGTGACGTGCAACGCCACGGCCTATTCCATCGGCAAGTGGACGGCCTCGGGCCTGCCCACCAAGGTGGGCCACATCGCCGTGGACACCAGCGTGTTCCCCTACCACACCCGGTTTTATATCTACACCAACGACGGCTATCTGGTCTACGGCAACGCCGTGGCCGCCGACTGCGGCAGCGCCATCAAGGGCTATAAGATCGACCTGTGGTTTGAGACCTTTGCCGAGGCCTGCCGGTTCGGACGGCGCGACTGCACCGTGTTCGTGCTGGACTGATCCAAAAAAAGCAGAAAAGAGAGCGCATACGCGCTCTCTTTTTTATTTTCCCTCCGGCGGGCGGGGGTTGGGGTTCAGCGTGTTCTCGGCAAACAGCCGCTCCACCGCAGAGAGGTATTCGCTGCCGGTTTTGGCCTTGCGGACGATCTTGAGGAACTTGTCCGTATCTTCAAAGCTGCCGGAGAGGTAATTCCACAGCTCCCGCATACGGTAGATGGCGTTCAGGTCGCCGCCGAGGCGGGCGCGGTAGGCTTCCCACAGCCGATCGTGGTAGGCGCGCAGCTCCTCGCGCGTGGCGGCGCTGCCGCCGCGGATACGCCGCAGGAGGGCAGGGTCTGCCATGAGACCGCGGCCCATCATGAGGCTGTCGAGGGCGGGGTACGCTTCCTCCACCGCGGCAGCCGTTTCGGGAGAAAAGATATCCCCGTTACAGCACACCGGCCACGGGGTATCGGTCAGCGTCTCAGCCATCAGCTCATGGCGGGCACGGCCGCGGTAGAACTCCTTCTGCACCCGGGGGTGGACGATCAGCTCAGAAAGGGGAAATTGGCGGTAAATCTCCAGCAGTCTCCCCCACTCCTCCGTACTCTCCTTTCCCACCCGGGTCTTGACGGAAAGGCGCATGCCCGCAGGGAGACCCCGAAAAATTTCCTCCAGCATCCGCTGCAGGTCTTCGGGATAGCTGAGCATGCCCGAGCCCTTCCGCTTGGCCACCACGGTGCCGCTGGGGCAGCCGAGGTTGAAGTTGATCTCGGTATAGCCCATCTCCGCCATCTCCCGCGCTGCCCAGAGGAAATGCTCGGCGCTGTTGGTCAAAATCTGCGGAATGACGGGGAGGCCCGCATTATGGGTGAGTTCGTTGAGTTCCTTGGTCTGGAACTTGCAGGTGGCGTTGGGGGACACAAAGGGGGTGAAATAGCGGTCTGCGCCGCCGAACAGCGGGGCATGGATGCGCCGCCAGAGATCGTTGGTCATGCCCTCCAGGGGGGCAGCGTAGTACTTCATTCCCTCTCTCCTTTCACCCATTCCGCCAGCGACAGGCAGGAAAGGGGCGTATAATCCCCGTCATTCAGCTGCGGCAGCAGCTGCGCCAGACGGGCGGGGTCTGCGATGAGTTCCAGCTTTTTCGCCCGCGGTAGCTTCTTGATGGCGTACTCCAGACGGGAGGCGGCAGAGCGATCGGACGCCGTCCACGCCATTTCCAGCGCCTCCACCTGCCGCGAGCGGGTGTATTTGGCGGCGGCAGGTGCCTTTTCCACATGCTCACGCAGGCGGCGGGCGAGATCGGCGGCGATGCCGGTATAGAGGCTGTCATCGGCGCAGCGCACCATGTAGATGTAGTACATCAGTTTTCTCCTTCGTAAAGCCTGCCCTGCTGCACATCGTGGGCGGCCAGATACCGGCGCAGTGCGTTGAGAACGGCCTTTTTATCACCGCTCCACAGCGGCGCGATGAGGTCACGCTTGGCGCCGTCGCCGGTGAGCCGGTGGATCACCATGTCGGGGCGGATGCGTTCGATGCAGCCGGCGAGCAGGCGGAAATATTCCTCCATGGCGAGGGTTTGGAACTTCCCCGCTTCGTACTCGGCGGCCAGATCTGTGCCCCGCAATACATGCAAGAGGTGGAACTTCACGCCGTCACAGCCGCTGCGGGCGATGTGGCGGGCGGTTTGCCAGATCATCTCCTCCGTTTCACCGGGCAGGCCGATGATCTGGTGGGTGATGACCTGAATGCCACGCGCTTTCAGCTTTACCACCGCTTCGTCGAACACGCACAGGTCGTAGCCGCGGCGGATATAGCGGGCGGTTTCGGCGTGGACGGTCTGGAGTCCCAGCTCCACCCAGATGGGTTTGGTTTGATTCAATTTCGCGAGCAGATCCAGCACCTCTTCGCCCAGACAGTCGGGGCGGGTGGCAACGGACAGGGCCACCACGTCCTGCGGCGCCATGGCGGCGGTGAAAAGGGGGCGCAGCACATCCACGGGCGCATAGGTGTTGGTGAAGCTCTGGAAATAGGCGATATATCCGGCATCGGGCGGCACCTTGTCCGCCACACGGCGGCGGGCATCGGAAAGCTGGGCGGCGATATCGGCGCCGCATGCAGCAAATTCACCGCTGCCGCTGTCGGAACAAAAGATGCAGCCCCGCGTGCCCACAGTGCCGTCGCGGTTGGGGCAGGTGGTGACGCCCCGCAGCGACAGCTTATAGACCTTGCGGCCGAAGCGTGCGCGCAGATGGTCGCTGAGCGCGTTATAGTGCATGGTGCCACCTCCTGTTCGTTGGGGATAGTATAGCATGGCCCGGCGGCGGGAGCAAGGGGAATGCGTCTATGCCGCATGGTGCAACTGCCCGACTGTATCCCCCCGGCATTTGCTTTGCAAATGCCGCCCCCCTTTAGGCAAGGGGGGCTTTTTCCTGTTTTTTACGAACATTCCTCTTGCTTTTTCTCCAAAATCTGCTATACTGTCCTGCGTCACATAAGTGTGAAAAATGTGAATTTTCGAGGTGAACGCTATGGCTGGGGGCAAGCATATTTTAGGCAAGCCCAAAGGGCCCCATATTTTCGGCACCGCTAAGGTGGGCGACCGGGGCCAGATCGTGATTCCCAAGGAGGCGCGCAGCTTCTTCGGCATTGAGCCGGGTGACACGCTGCTGATCCTGGGTGACGCGGAGAGCGGCCTGATCGTATCCAAGCCGGAGGTTTTGGACGAGGTAGCCGCGCAGATCGTGAACAACATGAAGAAAGACTGAGGAAGAGAAGATGAATACCAACGCTATTTACACCCAGATGGGTGTTTCCGATGCGGTACTGCGCTTCGGCGACGCGGTACTGGCAGAGCTCACCGAGCGTTTTGCCCACATTGACGCCGTGGCCGAGTACAATCAGGCCAAGGTGGTTTCCGCCATGCAGGAAAACCGCCTGGCGGCCCAGCACTTTAACCTGTCCAGCGGCTACGGCTACGACGATGCCGGCCGCGACAATCTGGAAAATGTCTACGCCTCCGTGTTCCACACCGAGGCGGCCCTGGTACGGCCCCAGATCTCCTGCGGCACCCACGCCCTGGCGCTGGCGCTGGGCGCCAACCTGCTGCCCGGTGACGAGCTCCTCTCCCCCGTGGGCGCACCCTACGACACGCTGGAGGAGGTCATCGGCATCCGCCCCTCTGTGGGCTCTCTGCGGGAGTACGGCGTGAGCTATGCACAGGTGGACCTCCTCGAGGGCGGCAAGTTTGACTACGAGGGCATCCGCCGCGCCATCAACGAAAAGACCAAGCTCATCACCATCCAGCGCTCCAAGGGCTACGCCACCCGCCCCAGCTTCTCCGTCAAGGAGATCGGCGAGCTGATCGCCTTTTGCAAGCAGTGCAAGCCGGACGTTAACGTGATGGTGGACAACTGCTACGGCGAGTTTGTGGACATCATCGAGCCTTCCGATGTGGGCGCCGACATGGTGGTGGGCAGTCTCATCAAGAACCCCGGCGGCGGCCTTGCTCCCACCGGCGGCTACATCTGCGGCCGGCG
Organism: Oscillospiraceae bacterium; assembly: GCA_015067525.1. Lineage (GTDB taxonomy): Bacteria > Bacillota > Clostridia > Oscillospirales > Oscillospiraceae > Vescimonas. The sequence continues at coordinate 16,673 of SVMH01000035.1, forward strand.
CGATCTCATTGAGCGCTGTGCCTACCGTCTCAACGCCCCCGGCCTCGGCAAGGAAGTGGGCGCCAATCTGGGCCTGCTGACCAGCCTTTATCAGGGCTTTTTCCTGGCACCCACGGTGGTGTCCGGCGCCACCAAGGGTGCCCTCTTTGCCGCCGCCTGCTATGAAAAGCTGGGCTTCCGCGTGGTGCCCGGCAGCGCCGAGCCGAGAAACGACATCATTCAGGCGGTGGAGCTGGGCAGCCGCGAGGGCATGGTGGCCTTCTGCCGCGGCATTCAGGCCGCCGCTCCCGTGGACAGCTATGTGACACCCGAGCCCTGGCCCATGCCCGGCTATGACAGCGATGTGATCATGGCGGCCGGTGCTTTCGTGCAGGGCAGCTCCATTGAGCTCTCCGCCGACGGCCCCATCCGCGAGCCTTACGCCGTGTATTTCCAGGGCGGCCTGACGTGGTATCACGCCAAGCTTGGTATTCTCATGAGCCTGCAGAAGATGCTGGACGCAGGTTTGATCGAGCTGTAAGACGAACGAAGCAAATTTGAAAGTAAATCCCCCCGTCTGCTTCGCAGACACCCCCCTTTAGGCAAGGGGGGTAAAGAGGTACTATCGGAAAGGATTTGACAAATATGATGTGGTTTTGGTTTTCTCTCATTACCCTCCTGTGCTGGAGCGGATCGGACCTCTTCTCCAAAATCGGCTGCCGCGACGGCAGCGACAAGTACGCCCACCTGAAGATGGTGATGGCGGTGGGCGTGGTGATGGGTCTCCACGCCGCTTACGAGGTATTCATCAACGGCGTATATATCAGCTGGGACATTATCCTCACCTACCTGCCCGTGTCCCTCCTGTACATCCTGTCCATGGCGCTGGGCTACATCGGCCTGCGCTACATTGAGCTCTCCATCTCCTCCCCCATCTGCAACGCATCCGGCGCTCTGGTGGCGATCCTGGCCATTCTCACCGCCGGTGAGAGCTATCCTCCTCTGGTGCTGGGCGCCATCGCTCTGGTGTGCGTGGGTGTCATCGGCCTTGGCATCGTGGAGGCCCGTGAGGACGATGAGCTGCGCGCCGCCCGTCAGGAGGCCGGCAACTACAAGTACGCCAAGAGCTGGCTGGCTCTGGCTCTGCCCATCGCCTACTGCATCCTCGACGCCGCCGGCACCTTTGCCGACAGCGTGGTGCTGGGTGAGATCGAAACCATCGTGGCCGCAGCCGGTGTGGACAGCGACTACGAGGCCAGCGCCAACGTGGCCTACGAGCTGACGTTCCTCATCTCCGGCATCGTGTGCTTCATCTACGCTGTCATCATCAAGAAGCAGAAGCTGGTGGCCAAGATGGAAGCCCCCAAGTATGTGGGTGCCGCCTTCGAGACCGCCGGTCAGTTCGCTTACATCTACGCCATCGCCGACGAGGAGCATCTGGCCATGTCCGCCCCCATCATCAGCGCTTACTGCGTGGCAAGCGTGCTGTGGAGCCGCATCTTCCTGAAGGAAAAGCTCTCCCGCAAGCACTACCTGATGGTGCTGCTGGTGGTCATCGGCATCGTGATCATGGGCGTGTTCGACGTGTAAAACATTTCACAGAAGCAAAAGAAAGCCTGCCGCGCTGTGCGGCAGGCTTTTTTCGTTATTCTTTGCCCTCCAGACGGTCAAACACCGGGCGGAGGATGCGCAGGTTGGTGAAGCTGAGGAAGCTGTAGGCGAAGATCAGCCACACCAGCACCATGGCGTGGAAGGTCTCATAAGACCACACCGTCAGCGCGAAGGCGGCGCCCCAGAAGAGCCAGCACAAAAGCACACGGGGCAGATTGCCCACCGCCAGCAGCAGCGCGTTTTTCAGATGGACATACCAGAGGTTATCATAGCGGGCCACCAGCGCAAAGAGGAAGGTACACACCATACCCACCACCTGCAGTCCGCCCACGGCGATGATCTTCCACACCGGCTGATCGGTGACGGAGGCAAAGTACCAGTCAAAGATCAGCAGCACCAGCGCCGCCAGCACCGCCAGCCACGCGGCGGTGGCGCGCTTCCCGTTCTCGGCAAAGGCGGCGAAGAAGCGGCGCACGGGGCGGGTATCATCCCCCCGGCTCAGGCGGAACAGGCAGCTGTACAGCGCCGCGGAGGACGCGCCGAAGGTCACCACCGGCAGCGAGCAGACCAGCCACAGCACGTTGACCACCACCAGATAGTACACATGGCTCATGCCCCGGGCGAACAGGCCGTCGGGCTCAAAAAGCTTGAACATTTCCGCCCTCTCTTACACACCGGACATGGCTTCCATGACCTCGTACTCCTCAGGGTTGAGGGTCTTGGTCATGGCCAGCGCCTCTTCAATGTCCAGATCGAAGACCTTGTCGTCGTTGGAGCAGATGACGCGGTTGGTGCGGCCCTCGGCCAGCACGTGCACCGCCTCGTAGCCCATGCGGGTGGCCATGACGCGGTCCTTGGCGGTGGGCGTGCCGCCGCGCTGGATATGGCCCAGAATGGTGACGCGGGGGTCGAGGCCCAGCTCGGCCTTGATCTTCTCACCCACCTCCACGGCACTGGCGGCGCCTTCGGCCACCACGATCATGAAGTTGGTCTTGCCGCTCAGGCGTGCGCGGCGGATCTGGTCGGCCACGTCGCGCTTGAAGTTGAACTTCTCCTCCGGCACCAGCACCGCCGTGGCGCCCACGGACATGCCCACATAGAGGGCGAGGTAACCGGCGTGGCGGCCCATGACCTCCACCACGCTGCAGCGCTCGTGGCTCTGCATGGTGTCGCGCAGGCGGTCGATGCACTCCACCGCCGTGTTGGCGGCGGTATCAAAGCCGATGGTATAGTCGGTACAGACGATGTCGTTATCGATGGTGCCGGGAATGCCCACCACGGCGATACCCTGCTTGGCAAGGTCCTGCAGGCCGCGGAAGGTACCGTCACCGCCGATGCCCACGATGCCGTCCAGACCCAGCAGCTTGCAGGTGGCGGCGGCCTTCTGCTGG
>SVMH01000087.1 GCA_015067525.1 Oscillospiraceae bacterium
GACCGCCTCATACAGCATGATGGCTGCCGCCGCGGAGGCGTTCAGGGAATTCAGCTTGCCCCGCATGGGGATGCTGACCAGAAAATCACAGTTTTCCGCGGCAAGACGGGTCATGCCGTCGCCCTCGCTGCCGATGACGATGGCAGCCGCACCCTTCAGATCGGCGTCATACAGAGTTGTGTTGCCGTCGGCTGCCGTACCGAACACCCACACGCCCTGCTTCTTCAAATCCTTCAGCAGAGAGGGAATATTGGCCACACGGGCCACGGGCATATGAGCCACCGCTCCGGCAGAGGTCTTGGCCACCACGGCAGTCAGTCCCGCGCTGCGGCGCTTGGGGATGACAATGCCATGGGCACCGGCACACTCCGCGGTACGGATGATCGCGCCTAAGTTATGATGGTCGGTGATTTCGTCACAAACTACGATCAGGGGATTCTCCCCCTTGGCGGCCGCGGCCTCCAGAATGCTCTCCACCGTGACATACTCACGGACGGAGGCCAGTGCGATGACGCCCTGATGGGAGTGGGTACGGCTCATATTGTCCAGCTTGCGCTTGTCCGCGTCCACCACCACGATGCCGGCGGCACGGGCCTTGGACGCGATGTGTCCCAGCGTCTTATCGGTTTCGCCCTTGAGAATGAAAATTTTGTCAATGCTCTCGCCGGCACGCAGGGCCTCGATGACCGCGTTGCGGCCCTCGATAACACCGTCAGCCTCGGCGGTCATGTTGTTTTTTCTCTGTTCGTCCATATCGTTACTCCTCATCCGAAGATTTTTATCCATATTCCGTAGTAGTATACCATATCTGTGGGACACAATAAAGTGTGAATTTACAGAAACTTCACGAAAAAGACATTCCTCGTTCTTGTGACTGTCCCGTATCTGTGGTATACTGCACATTGAATTTTAAGATAGTTTGTTTCCTGAAAGGAGTTTCATAGATGGATCCCAACAAAAACAGAAAACCGCCCCAGAAGGGGAAAAACAACAACTGGAAAGGCCTTGTCTCTCTGGTAGGCTGGGCCATCGTGCTGACCATGATCTTCAGCTACGCCAGCAGCTACCTGACCAGCGCCGGCCATCAGGCCTCCAATGTGGAGATCGACCACAGCGACTACACCGCGCTGGTGGAGTCCGGTCAGGTCATCGCCGTGGACTTCGACACGGAAGAGGCCATCCTCCTCATCACCCCCGTGGACGGCTACGTCTACACCAACGAAGAGGGCGTGGAATACACCAAGGGCACCGACGAGGAAGGCAACAGCTATTACGCCTATACCGATGCCGCCGGCAAGGAACAGCGGGCCAACCTCCAGCTGTTCACCGTGCAGATTCAGTCCAACGACGCGGTCATCGCCTATCTGGAACAGTTTGAAGGCATCCACATCAACGAGGACTACAAGGCACCCATGGGCTTCTTCGCCATGCTGCTGGTCAACATGGCCCCCTTCTTCATCATCCTGCTGCTGATGAGCGTGATCATGTCTATCTCCGCCAAGCGGGGCGGCGGCATCGGAGGCTTAGGCGGCGTAGGCAAGGCCAACGCCAAGGTCTACATGGAGAAGCAGACCGGCGTCACCTTCCGTGACGTGGCCGGTCAGGACGAGGCCAAGGAGTCCCTGACGGAGATCATCGACTTCCTCCACAATCCCGGCAAATACACCGAGATCGGTGCCAAGCTGCCCAAGGGCGCTCTGCTGGTAGGCCCTCCGGGCACCGGCAAGACCCTGCTGGCTAAGGCTGTCGCCGGCGAGGCCAACGTTCCCTTCTTCTCCATCTCCGGCTCCGACTTCGTGGAGATGTTCGTGGGCGTGGGCGCAAGCCGTGTCCGCGACCTCTTTAAGGAAGCAGCCAAGGTGGCTCCCTGTATCGTGTTCATCGACGAGATTGACACCATTGGCAAATCCCGTGACGGCGGCCGTCTGGGCGGCAACGACGAGCGGGAACAGACCCTGAACCAGCTGCTCAGCGAGATGGACGGCTTCGACCCCACCAAGGGTATCATTCTGCTGGCCGCCACCAACCGCCCCGAAGTGCTGGATCAGGCGCTGCTGCGCCCCGGCCGTTTCGACCGCCGCATCACCATCGACCGTCCCAATCTGGCAGGCCGACTGGCCACGCTGCAGGTTCACACCCGCAACATCAAGCTGGCAGAGGACGTGAACCTGAAAAAGGTGGCTCTTGCCACCGCCGGCTGCGTGGGTGCAGACCTTGCAAACCTCGTCAACGAAGCCGCCCTCCGCGCTGTCCGCAAGGGCCGCAAGCTGGTGACACAGGAAGACCTGCTGGCCGCCTTCGAGCTGGTCATCGCCGGCACCGAGAAAAAGGGCAGCGTACTCACCGAGTTTGAAAAGAAGCTGGTTGCCTACCACGAAGTGGGTCACGCTATGGTGGCCTACAAACAGAAAAACAGCGAGCCTGTGCAGAAGATCACCATCGTCCCCCACACGCAGGGCGCACTGGGCTACACCCTGCTGATGCCCGAAGAGGACAAGACCGAGCTGCGCACAAAGGACGAACTGATGGCCAAGATTGCCGTGTCCATGGGCGGCCGCGCCGCCGAGGAAGTGGTGATGAACACCATGACCAACGGCGCCTCTCAGGACATTCAG
>SVMH01000036.1 GCA_015067525.1 Oscillospiraceae bacterium
TTTCAATAGTTGGTGTTGATTAGGGCGAGGGTCCACCCGTTCCCATCCCGAACACGGAAGTTAAGCTCGCTTCTGCCCACGATACTTGGCTGGAGACGGCCTGGGAAAATAGGTAACGCCAACACAAGGAGTCATCCGAAAGGATGGCTCCTTGATTTTTTTTGATGAATTCGGGATGGAGTCCCATCCCGTGACAGGTCAGTTAAGCTTGCTTCTGCCCACGATACTTGGCAGGCCGACGCGCCTGGGAAAATAGGTAACGCCAACACAAAAAAGACACCCGAAAGGGTGTCTTTTTTGTGTTTTTATTTTAATTAAAAATAGCTGGGAGGGGCATACCCTCCCCTCCCAGACCCACCCCATGCAAGAGTGAGGAGTTGCGTCCTCTTTCTTATGATTACAATCCCCCAGTCAGCTGCGCTGACAGCCCCCTTTAGGCAAGGGGGCTTAATTCGGGATGGACACCCATCCCGTGACAGGCGTAGGGCGGGGGCTTGCTCCCGCCGCTTGTGGGGTTTGAGTCGGGCCGATGAGGACATCGGCCCCTATGCCGGGTCGTCGCGCCCTACGGAAGATAATAGAAAGCCGCCTCACACGAGGCGGCTTTTTTTATTCAATCCTGTCTTTCGTAGAAGGCGCCTTCCCATTCCCACAGGCGGAAGAGGTACTTCCCTTCGGCGTCGCCCTTGACGCTGTAGAGGCGGAAGGTGATGTCACCGGCTGTGGCGCGGCCGAGGAAGCGTCCCCGATCGATGGAGGAAAAGCCGGTATCGTTATTCTGCACATAGGTGACGCCGTCCACCACGATCTGCTCCATTTCTGCGCCCTGCACGGTGCCGATCACGCGGCCGCGAAGTTGGGAAACAGCAAGCAGCAGCACCGCTGCGATACAGAGGCTGAGGGGGAGCTTTTTCTTCATGGGAACTCCTTTCTCAGAACAGCCACGGCAGTACCTGCGCGAGGTAGAGGCCGAGGACGAAGGACACGGTGTTGGCGCAGGCGGCGTAGAGGATGATGCGGCCGCGGGTGGGGCGGGGCTCAGATCGGCGCAGCAGCAGGCACAGCAGCACCGCTTCCACGGCGAAGATCACGAGTTCCAGCAGGAAAAGGATGAGGGTAAAGTCGAAAAAGCCGCTGCGGAAGGCGGTAACATAGAGGCCGATGTTCAGAGCCGCCTGTGTCAGGAGATTGACAGCGGCAATGGGCAGCCAATACCGCTTTTTCAAAAGGCCGAAGGCCGCCGCCAGCAGCAGTTCCACCGCTACGGTGCCGAGGATCCGGCCGGAAAGGGCCAGAAGATCGGTGGTGTGGTCGTAATACTGTCGCAGCGTGACCGTTTTGTCATCTGCCTCGGCGGCGAAGTAGCTGTGGAATGCGTAGCACTCATAGATATCACTGATGCGGAATTCGCCGGTTTCGGGATAGTAGAGAGCCACTTTGAACCGCTGGGGAGGATAGTAAGTCCAGTTGAGTTGTTCCGTTTCATCCACCCGCCAGCCCCACTGCAGGAAGTGGTAGCCGTCGGGGTCTGCGGCGGCGCAGTCCACAAAGGCCTGCCAGATGTCCTCATCCAGCATGGCGTAGGGGTCGTTGCCCTTGTGGTCGGCCTTTGCCGGATCGCCGTTCCAGACGCGGGCGGGGCCGGTTTCTGTTTCCTCGCTCAAAAGGGTTCCGTAGCAGAGGCGGCCGTCCAGACCTTCCAGCGTGATGCGCACCGAGGGCTTGGGACCCATGTCGGCGTGGGCAACGGATGTGAACAGCGTGGCGCAGAGCATGGCGCAGAGGAGAGACGCAAAAAAGCGGCGTTTCATAGTGAGCCTCCTTTACTTGGAGCCCAGCAGGTAGCTGGGGAGAACTTCGGAGACAGCGGCGGGCAGTTCGTGGGAAAGCCAGCCGTCCACTGTTTCGTGATAGGCCAGCAGCAGCTCCCGTTCGGCATCCGGCGAGGTACAGGCCAGCATGGTGATTTTGTTGCCGTCGCTGAGATAGCCTGCGTCACGGGCGGCGGTCAGCAGGGGCGGCAGGACTTGGAACAGGGGACCCTGCTCCGCAGCATCTGCCAACTGCGCTCCGGCGTCGTTATCGCCGTGGACGGTGAGGACATTGTGCCGGGCATCCAGAAAGAGAGTGAGCTGGGCGTCTCCTGCAGACACATTGAGGTAGGCGGTACAGTTTTCCACAGCGGTGATTTGTTCCTCCGGCGTAGGTGCGGTGCAGATGGGGCAGCTGTCGTCGGCCGCCGGGGCGGCACAGGCGCACAGCAGAAACAGGACCAGCGCGGCGGTCAACAGGGCGAAACGTTTCATAGTGACCTCCTCTCAGGTAATGGCGGCGGCGATGACGCGGTCAAAGACGGTCATGGTGACGCTCACCAGTGCCGAACCGCCGTCGGGGGTGATGTACTTATCCACCACCACCGTGTAGCCCAGGCCCTGGCCGGTGTAGGAGCCGCCGTCATCGGCGGTGACGCCGTAAAGGACGAAAACGGGCTCGCGGAAGTGGCTGACGAGGAGATAGTCGGTGGCGAACATAGCGCCCCAGAGGATCAGCAGAGCGCACAGGACGGTGAGCAGCTTCTTTTTCATGGGGGGAAACCTCCTTTGCTCCTTTATCCGGTTAGACGAAAGGGGGATGGAAAAGGTTCCCTGCGGGGAGTACCCCTCAGTCACGGCTTTGCCGTGACAGCTCCCCTGACAAGGGGAGCCTTTGACAATCCCTCCGTCAGCTGCGCTGCCACCTCCCTTTACACAAGGGAGGCATTACTTGCCGCGAGCGATTTTTTCCTCCGTCTCCTCCCGGATGGCGGCGCGCAGGGCGGTGAGATAGTCGGAGAAGGCCACGGTATCGGTGGCGTAGGTCAGATTGAGGGAATACTCGTTGTCCGACCACGTATCCAGCGGGGACTCATTGTGCTGGATGACGGCTTCCAGCTTGTCGAGGGCCTTGTAGATCCTGGCTTCCAGCGTTTCAAGTGCGTTCATCTCCTCATAGAGAGCCGCCATCTCGTCACCGTAAGGGGCGGGGAGGGAGGCCACCCAGCGGGCCAGCAGATCGTCCTCCGTCTCGCGGTGGGCGTCGGTTTTGAGGAAGGTGGGGATATCGCCGGTGAAGATCTCGCCCAGATCGTGGATGAGGCCCATGGTGATGACCTTGTCCATGTCCGCCTCGGGGAACTCGTGGCGCAGGAAGTGGGCCATCAGGCTCAGGCGCCAGCTGTGCTCGGCCACGCTCTCGTGGCGGCGGCCGGAGGTATAGGCGTGGCGCGTCACATCCTTGAGGTGCTCGGCGGTGTGGAGGATTTGAAGCAGTTCGGTGGGTTTCATGGCGAGGTCTCCTTTGCTTGTTTTTTTCAGTATAACATGGCGGGCGGAGCGATTGCAACGCTGCCTCTTGTCACGGGGACGGAAATATAGTAAACTCTTGGTAGAAAAGACTAAAGGAGGCATGGAATATGCAGCTTTTGTATACGTTGCAGGAGATTCGCACGCCGGCGCTGGACGCGGTGATGCAGCTCATCACCCGCCTGGGCGAGGAGACCATCTTTATGGTGGCGGCTATCGTGGTGTTCTGGTGCGTCAGCAAGAAGGGCGGCTATTACCTTTTGAGCGTGGGCTTCATCGGCACGGTGGCCAACCAGTGGCTGAAGATCGCCTTCCGTATTCCCCGCCCGTGGGTGCTGGACCCCAATTTTGAGATCGTAGAGAGCGCCCGTGAGGCGGCCACCGGCTATTCCTTCCCCAGCGGCCATACCCAGAGCGCCGTGGGCACCTTCGGCGGCATGGCGCGGATGACGAAGGACAAGTGGCTGCGGTGGGTGTGCATTGCCATCGCGCTGCTGGTATCCTTCTCCCGCATGTATCTGGGCGTGCACACGCCGCTGGATGTGGGCGTTTCTCTGGTGGTGGCAACGGTGCTGGTACTGGTGCTGTGGCCCATCGTGGAAAAGGCGGAGGAGAAGCCTGCGGTGATGGGCTGGCTTTTGCTGGTGATGCTGATTTTCAGCGGTGCGTTCCTGGCCTTTTTGTATGTGTTCCCCTTCCCCGCGGATGTGGACGCGGACAACCTTGCCCACGCGGTGGAGAACGCGTGGAAGCTGACCGGCGCCATTGGCGGTATGCTCATCGCCTGGTGGGCGGATCGAAAGTTCATCCGCTTTGAGGTGAAGGCCGTGTGGTGGGCGCAGCTTTTGAAGGTGGCGCTGGGCCTCGCCGTTGTGGTGGGCATCAAGGCCGGCCTGAAGGCGCCGCTGATCGCGCTGATCGGCAATGTGGGCATCGCCAACGCGGTGCGCTACGGATTGATGGTGGTGTTCGCCGGTGCCATCTGGCCCTTGACTTTTAAGTTCTGGGGCAAGCTGGGGCGGAAGTGAGACCGAGAAAGGAGCGGGCAGGCTGTGAAGAGAAAGAAGCGCGGCTTGATCGGGAAAGTTTTACTGGGACTACTGGCGCTGCTCAAGGCAGTTTTGGTGGGGATCATTGCGCTGATCGCGGTGTGCTGGCTCCTTTTCAGCGGAATCGAACTTTTGTGGAAAGCGCAGGAATACAAGTATTACGCACAGGAAGAAAACTTCGTGGAGGTCACGGGGGAAGTGGAGCATCTCGCCTGGAACGAAGAAGAGGAACGCGTAGCATTTTCCCTTACCGCACGACCTGAGGGCTTTGTGGAGGCTACCTTCGATATCGAAGGCGACAGCTTCTACATCGTGGCGGACAAGGGCGGCGCAGAGCATTTGAAGGTGGGAGCGGTCGTGACCTTTATGGCGGCACCCAGATACTTCGGCGACGGGTATATCGTGCCTGCGGCGTCACTCACCGTAGACGGCGTAGAGCTGTTGTCCTTCGAGGAAGGATACGAGAATTTGCTCGGTATGTACAGACCGTTTTCGTAAAACCGAAAAAACCATCCTCCCGCGGGAGGATGGTTTTTTGTTTGGGGAAGGGTTCCGGCAGAAACAGTCTCACAGAGTTCGCCGCAAGGCGGCGAATGAAACCCATTTCGTTTTTCCTACCGACATGTGCGGGAGGAAAAACACTTCTCAGCTTGCAAGTGTGCGAGCGCAGCGAGTGCGCGCGGCAAGCTGCAAAGACTCGTTCAAAATCGTAAGATTTTGGACGAAATCAAATATACTGCTGCGTAATGACGTCGATGACGCCGCGGGTGGTGATGCGCAGGGTGGGAATCACGGGAAGGGCCATGAAGCTGAGGGTCATGAAGGGGTCGATGCCCTCCGAGACGCCCAGAGTGAAGGCCTGGGCCTTGGCGTTTTCCAGCGCTTCGTTGACGTTTTCGAGGCGATCATCACTCATGATGCCGGCGATAGGCAGGGCCACCTCGCCGAGAACCGTACCCTCCTCCACCACCACGATGCCGCCGCGGTTTTCCACCACGCGATTGACGGCGGCAGCCATATCAGCCTCGCTGGCGCCCACCACGATGATGTTGTGGGAGTCATGGGAGATACTGGTGGCCACGGCGCCGCGCTTCAGGCCATAGCCCTTGATGTAGCCGATGCCGATGTGGCGGGTATTCTTATGCCGCTCGATGACGGCGATCTTCAGGATATCGGCGGAGACGTCGATATGGTCGGCGTAGCCGGCGTCCTCGCTGACGATCTCGCCGGGCACCATGCCGATGACGCCGCGCATACGGCGGTCGGCGAAGTCGGCGGCGGTGAGGGTATCCACGTGGAAGGTGTCGTGGGCGCGGGCGGAGAGGTAGTCGTCCACCTGGGGGGCGTCGAACTCCTTCACCTCGCCGTCGTACATCAGGCGGCCTTTCTTAAAGACCAGCTCGATGTTGAAGTCCTCAAAGTTATCGATGACCACGAAGTCGCCCAGGTAGCCGGGGGAGATGGCGCCGCGGTTATTCAGCAGGAAGTACCGCGCGGCGTTGTGGCAGGCGGCCTTGATGGCCATGATGGGGTCGGCGCCGAGACGAATGGCCTTTTTCACGATGTAGTCGATGTGGCCCTTTTCGAGGAGGTCGCTGGGGTGCTTATCATCGGTGCAGAACATGCAGCGCTCAATGTACTGGGGCTGCAGCAGGCTCACCAGCGCTTCCAGATTGTGGGCGGCGGTGCCCTCGCGGATCATGATGAACTGGCCCATGCGGAGCTTTGCAAGGGCGTCCTCCAGATCGCTGCACTCGTGGTCGGAGTAGACACCGGCGGCCATGTAGGCGTTGAGGGCGTTGCCGGAGAGGCCGGGGGCGTGGCCGTCGATCTTTTTATGATGGGCCTGAGCGGCCACGATCTTCTCCACCACCTGGGCATCACCGTTGACGGCGCCGACGAAGTTCATCATTTCGGCAAGACCCTGGACACGGGGATGGTCGTAGAAGGAGTCGATGGCGCGGTAGTCCAAGTTGGCGCCGGCCTCGTCCAGCGGCGTGGCGGGCACGCAGGAGGGCAGCATGAACCGCACGTCCACCGGCAGATCCTCCGTGGCCTGCAGCATATACTCGATGCCGTCGGTGCCCATGACGTTGGCGATCTCGTGGGGGTCGGTGATAACGGTGGTGGTGCCGTGGGGCAGCACGGCGCGGGCGAACTCCTTGGGGCTGACGAGGGAGCTTTCCAGATGGATGTGGGCATCCACGAAGCCGGGCAGCACCAGCTTGCCGGTCATGTCGTATTCCACCGTTCCGCTGTACTGGCCCATGCCCACGATGAGGCCCTCGGCCACGGCGATATCGGCGTGGCAGATCTCACCGGAAAAGACATTGACGTAGTCGGCGTTTTTCAGCACCAGATCGGCTTTTTCCCGTCCGGCGGCGACGGCGATGATGCGCAGTTTTTTGTTGAGTTTGCGGTTGATCTTACCGGCGTAGCTTTCCTGATTGGCCATGGCTGCTCCTTTCTTCCGCGCAGGCGGGCTGTGAAATTGGATTTATTAATCATACATATTAGCACAGGTGATGGAACTTGTCCAGAGGGAGATGTAAAAAAGTGACCGCTCCTTGCGAAGCGGTCACAGAAAAAGACAGATTTACTTCACGCTGCCGTCGGCGTTGAAGAGGGGCAGGGGGGCCAGGAACTTGATGTCCGTGCGGTCCTTGGCGCTGCCTTCGGCCAGAACGGCGATGCGGTCGGACACCACGCCGCCGGCGGCGTTGATGAGAGCTTCCATAGCCAGCAGGGAGCCGCCGGTGGAGATGACATCGTCCACGATGAGGATGCGCTTGCCGCGGATCAGGTCGGCATCGTCACGGCCCAGATACAGCTTCTGCTTGCCGGCGGTGGTGATGGACTCATCCTCCACCCACAGGGGGTCGGGCATGTAGGCCTTCATGCCCTTGCGGGCGATGAAATACTTCTTGGCGCCGCTCTGGCGGGCCATCTCATGGATGATGGGGATGCTCTTGGCCTCAGCGGTGAAGATGTAGTCATAGCTGTCCTCGGGCACCAGCTTGAGAAGCTCGCGGGCGCAGGCCACAGTCAGCTCCGCGTCACCAAAGCAGATGAAGGCGCCGATATACAGATCGTCCGTGATCTTGCAGATGGGCAGCTCGCGATGGAGGCCTGCGATATCAATGGGATAAGTAGCCATAGTAACTCCTTCTGCCGCCTGCTCAGGCGGCGCCATGTTCTCGATCCGCCGGCGCGACAGGGCCGGCACACGACTATTATTATACCTTGACGCACGGAAAAGTCAAGGATAGTTGGGCTTTTTCCCCCAAATAGGTGGAAAAGGCTGGCAAAAAGCGCCATCCGCCGCGGAAGGGCCCGAAGGGGACGTTTTTTCCATGGGGACAAGTTGCACAAAATAAGATGTGGTTTTTTTACGGATATGTATGGGATTATGTCCGATTTGTACTTGCGAATAGGCAATAAGGGTGCTATCATCGTGATAGAAGGGGTACTGCGGGGTCCGCAGCTCCGGTCCAAAAGAACAACATGAAAAAAACATCATGGAACAATTTTGAGGAGGCAGATCGTTATGAATGCTTATGTTGCCAGCGTAATCGAGTATGTGAAGAAGAAGCATGCCAATGAGCCCGAGTTCGTGCAGACTGTGGAAGAGGTGCTCAGCTCCATCTCCCCCGTCGTGGACGCACATCCCGAGTATGAGAAGGCAGACCTGCTCAAGCGCATGGTCGAGCCCGAGCGCATGTTTACTTTCCGCGTGGTGTGGTGCGATGACGCCGGTCAGTGGCACACCAACATCGGTTATCGCTGCCAGTTCAACGGCGCTATCGGCCCCTACAAGGGCGGCCTGCGCTTCCAGCCCAACGTCAACCCCAGCATCATCAAGTTCCTGGGCTTTGAGCAGACCTTTAAGAACAGCTTGACGGGCCTGCCCATGGGCGGCGGCAAGGGCGGCTCCGACTTCGATCCCGCCGGCAAGTCCGACGCTGAGATCATGCGCTTCTGCCAGAGCTTCATGACGGCTCTGTACCGCTACATCGGTCCCGATATCGACGTTCCCGCCGGTGACATGGGCGTGGGCGGCCGCGAGATCGGCTACCTGTACGGCCAGTACCGCCGCCTGAAGGGCGTGTGGGAGAACGGCGTGCTGACCGGTAAGGGCTTCACCTACGGCGGCTCCCTGACCCGTCCCGAGGCCACCGGTTACGGCGCTATGTACTACCTGCAGGAAGTGCTGAAGCACGAGGGCGAGACCATCGAGGGCAAGACCATCGCCTGCGCCGGCTTCGGCAACGTCACCTGGGGTATCTGCAAGAAGGCCCATCACCTGGGCGCCAAGGTCGTGACCCTGTCCGGTCCCGACGGCTACATCTACGATCCCGAGGGTGTCTCCTCCTCCATGGAGAAGGTGGACTACCTGGTCACCATGCGTAACTCCGGCCGCAACAAGGTCAAGGATTATGCCGATAAGTTCGGCGTCGAGTTCTTCCCCGGCCAGAAGCCCTGGGGCGTCAAGGCCGACGTTATCATGCCTTCCGCCATGCAGAACGACGTTCACATGGAGCAGGCGCAGCAGATCGTTGCCAACGGCGTGAAGTACTACATCGAAGTGGCCAACATGCCCACCACCAACGATGCTCTGCAGTATCTGATGAGCCAGCCCAACATGATCGTTGCTCCCTCCAAGGCTGTCAACGCCGGCGGCGTGGCCGTTTCCGGTCTGGAAATGTCCCAGAACTCCGAGCGTCTGGTCTGGACCGCTGAGGAAGTGGACGAGAAGCTCAAGGGCATCATGAAGACCATCCATGCCATGAGCGTGGAGGCTGCTGAGGAGTACGGCCTGGGCTACAACCTGGTTGCCGGCGCCAACATCGCAGGCTTCAAGAAGGTCGCCACCGCTATGATGGAGCAGGGCTGCTTCTAAGCGAGAGACTTTCGACTTAGCGCGAAACGTACATCAAATATCCCCGATACGAAAGTATCGGGGATATTTTTTGCCATCTGGTGCGGTGTTTTGGGTGGTTGACGATAAATATATTACGTAAACCTGCGCGGGTAGGCGCGGGTATTTTTTTGCGTGTAGGGGGATAGGGTGGGAAAGAGCGTGTGCGGGGGATGGGGACGATGTATCGGCGGGAGCAAAAAACGACTCCCTCGGTGGAGGGAGTCGTTGCGGGCGTTATTGGCGGGGCTTGCGGGGGAAGAAGCGGTAACTGGATTCATCCACAACCGGCGAAGCAGGTACGTCGCGATACTTCTCCCACATTTCCAGGACGGGAGTAAACCAATCTTCACTGGTGGTCAAATGGGGAATCATGATATTTCTGGAATAGCTGCAGAAATAATTGTAGGCTCTCACCGAAACGTGGCGTCTCGGACCGGTGTATTCTTCATCCTCCGGCAGCGGAATAACGCTGACAATCGTTTTAACGGTCTTTCCGTAGGAGCAGGACCCGACAAATTTGACTTCATGCCAGTATAGACATTTTGAGCCGCGCCAGCTCTGTGCCGTGACGCCCTTCCGGTCCAGAATATAATAAATATTCAAACCGGAAAACAGCGTGTAAAGGACCCAACCGTATCCCAAAATAATGTACACTACAGCATATATATATTCTTGCCACGTATCTACTGGCTCCATATGGCTTGCAAAGATTAAACCAGCCGTGACGAGTATTGCGATGAGGACCGCGCCATAGATAGACTCTGTTTGGGATACGCGCAGCACGATCTTGCCCTCATCCCGTAGAGAGTCTGCCTGCCGGTCGGTCATTATTTTCATGGTCACGCTCCTTTCATATGAATGGACAAGCGGATGCATATCCGTAGGGGCGGGTGCGGCGCGCGGACGTGTGTGGGAAAGGTGGACACACGGTGCGGGACTACCCCTCAGGCGCTTCGCGCCAGCTCCCCTGACAAGGGGGGCCGTTGTTACTTTTTCTTTCTTCCCTCCAGCACCTCGCCCAGCAGCGTGGAGCCGAGGATCAGCACGGCGCCCACGGCGCTGAAGGCGTCCATAGGCTCGCGCAGCAGAAGGGCCGAGAGCAAAATGGCCACCACGGGGTCAATATAGCTGAAGAGGGCCGAGGTCTGGGCCGGCAGGGCGGCGATGGAGCCGAAGTACAGCGCGTAGCACACGCCGGTGTGGAAGATGGCCACCACGGCCAGCGACGCAAGGCCGGTGGGAGTGCAGGTGAGGGCGGAAAAATCCACCGTCACCAGGTTATAAAGGAGCATCACCACGGCGCTGATGCCCAGCTCCATGATGGTGGTGTCGTAAGAGGAGATATCCGTAAGCCGCTTACTCAGGAGCACGATGCAGGCGTAGAGCACCGCTGCGCCCAGACCCAGCGCGATGCCGGTCAGGTTCAGCGCCTCGCCGCTGATGCCGCTTTGCACCACGCCGGAGACAAGGAACATACCCACCAGCGCCAGCGCGATGCAGCCGGCCTTGAGGGCCGTCAGCTTTTCCTTGAGCAGGAGCGGCGAGAGCAGCAAAATGATGACGGGGGAGAGGTAGTAGCACAGCGTGGCCACGGCCACGGTGGTGTAGCGATAGGCCTCAAAGAGGAGGATCCAGTTAAAGCCCATGGCGATGCCGCAGGGGATGAGGTATTTCAGGTTGCGGCGGATGGCGGCGCCGTCGGGCAGCGATTTGCGCGCCGCGCAGACCAGCAGCAAAAAGGCCGCGCCCACTGCGCCGCGCACCAGCGCGATCACGGAGGAGGGCAGGGGGATGGCGCGGACGAACAGGCCGATGGTGCCGAACATGGCCATGGCGAAGATGAGACGCAGCTTGGCGGAGCGCTGTTGAGACATAAAAACAGACCTTTCGGGGGATTTTTCCTTACTGTAACACACGGCGGCCCGCTTGGCAAGGCTGCGGCCATGCCGCGGGCGCGGTTTTTCTTGCTTTTTCCCTGCGCTGCCCCTATACTGGAGAAAAAGGCGCGGATGCGCACGGGAGGAAACGCTATGGAAAAGATCGCAGTATACGGCTCGGGTACCATCGGCTCTTGTCAGGCCACGCTGATTATCGGCCACGGCCTGCCCTGCACCGTCATCGGCTACTCCGAAAAGGGTCTGGCGCGCTGCCGCGCCGCCGTGGAGCAGAACTGGGACGACCTGATCGCCGAGGGTCTGGCCACCGAGAGCAACAAGAAGGCGGCCATGGCGCTGCTGACCATCACCAACGACCCTGCTGCCCTCTGCGGCGCCACCTACGTGTTTGAGGCGGTGGCCGAGGGCATCGAGCAGAAGAAGGAAGTGTACCACACCATCGCCAAATACGCCGACGCCGACGCGGTGATCGCCTCGTGCACCAGCTCCATCGACGCCGAGGTTCTGGCCCGCGTGACCCCCAGGCCGGAAAACCTGCTCATCGCCCATCCCTTCCAGCCGGTGCACATGCTGCCGCTGGTGGAGGTGGTGCGCCACGCCGCCACGGCCCAGAGCGCCGTGGACCGCACGCTCCAACTGCTGGAGACGCTGCACCGTCAGGTGGTGGTCTTGAACCGCAGCGTGCCCGGTTTTCTGGTGAACCGCTTCGCACAGGCGCTGTTCCGCGAGTCCATCTACCTCATCGAGGAGGGCATCACCACCGCCGCCGACATCGACCGCGCCATCAAGTACGCCATGGGTATGCGCTACGCCTCCATCGGCCTTTTGGAATACTACGACGCCGTGGGCTTCGATCTGGAGAAGGCCATCGCCACCAATGTCTATCCCAGCCTGTGCGACACCAAGGAGATCCAGCGCACCACGCTGGAGGGCATCGCCAGCGGCAAGACCGGTCAGGCGGCCGGTCAGGGCCTCTACGACTGGTCGGTGAAGGACGGCGATGACTTCCGCCGCCGCAAGCAGAGCCCCTATTTCGACGGCGTGAAGGAATGGACCATGCCGGAATAACACCGCAGCAAAAGAAAGGTAAGAAGCCCATGAAACTGACCCTCATCCGCCATGGCATCACCCATGGCAACAAATACGGCCTCTATTACGGCGCCACCGACCTGCCCCTGCTGGAAGAGGGCATCGCTGAGCTGCGCCAGCGGAAGCTGAGCCACATCTATCCCACGGCGCCCCGGTACTACACCAGCCCCCTGCAGCGCACCCAGCAGACGCTGCATGAAATCTACGGCGACGTGCCGTTCACGGTGGTGGACGGCTTTCGGGAGATGAATTTCGGCGTTTTTGAGATGCGCACGGTGGAAGATCTGAAGCAGGACGAGGCCTTTGTGGCCTGGTCGCGCCGGATGTCCACCGACCGCTGCCCCGGGGGCGAGAGCTTTGTCGATGTGCAGCGCCGTGCGTTGGAGGCTGTGGCGCCGATTTTGGCCTCCGATGAGGATGCGGTGTGCGTCATCCACGGCGGCGTCATCGCCTGCCTGATGTTTCACTGGTTTCCCGGCAAGGCCTTTGACGACTGGATGCTCCACCCGGGTACCGGCTGGCAGGTAACGGTGGAGGACGGCAAGCCGGTGAGCTACGTGCCCGCGCCCTTTGTGCCGGTGTGAAAGGAGAAAGCATGGAGAATCTGAAGGATATTTGCCGCATTGCGGTGGTGCAGGCGGCGCCTGTGATGTTTGACAAGGACGCGTGCGTGGACAAGGTGCTGCGCTATATGGATGAGTGCGCCGCCCACGGCGCGGAGCTGATCGTATTCCCCGAGCTCTTCATCCCCGGCTATCCCTACGGCATGACCTTCGGCTTCACCGTGGGCAGCCGCAAGGCCGACGGACGGAAGGACTGGAAGCAGTACTACGACAACTCCGTCACCGCAAAGGGCCCTGAGATGCAGCGCATCGTCGACCGTGCGGTGGAGCTGGGCGTCTATGTCAGCATCGGCTACTCCGAGCGGGACACGGTAAATGCCACGCTCTATAACTCCAACCTGATGATCGCCCCGGACGGCACGGCCATGAATCACCGCAAGCTCAAGCCCACCGGCAGCGAGCGGGTGGTATGGGGCGACGCGGAGCGGGATTTCTTCCCCGTCATGCCCACCCCGTGGGGCCCCATGGGCAACCTCATCTGCTGGGAGAGCTACATGCCGCTGGCGCGGGTGGCGCTCTATCAAAAGGGCGTGACCATCTACATCTCCCCCAACACCAACGACAATGAAGAGTGGCAGAACACCATCCGCCACATCGCCATTGAGGGCCACTGCTACTTCGTCAACTGCGACATGTACTTTACCCGGGACATGTACCCCCAGACCGCCGGTGCCGCCGCCGAGATCGCGGCCCTGCCGGACATCGTCTGCCGCGGCGGCAGCAATGTCATCGACCCCTACGGCCACGCCGTCACCGACACGCTGTGGGACTGCGAGGGCGTGCTGTACGCAGACCTCGACATGCAGAAGGTGCCCGCCAGCCGCATGGAGCACGACGTGTGCGGTCACTACGCCCGCCCCGACGTGCTGGACCTGCGGGTGCGCGAGGGGTAACAATTGCAGCATAAAAAAGAGGTAAACCGAAAGGTTTACCTCTTTTTTGTCGTTCAACCCAGCATTTCGTTGACGGTCTCCCGCAGGTCGAGGAGGAAACTGTCGTCGCGGGGATAGTCGGTAAAGGTGATGGGTTTGCCGGCGCGGCTGTCGATGAGGGCGTTGACCGTGTCGCGGCCCATGCGCTCCGCCAGCGCTTCCAGCGCACGGAGGTCCCGCAGCGCCTGAGAGAACACCGCCAGATGGATGGTCTCGTAGGCGGTGCCGTCGGGGGCGGGATAGACGCTGAAGGCGTCGCCCGAGGGGACGAAGAACTCGCCGTCCGTGACGCGGTAGGGGTCGACGGGGGCGATGGAGTACTGGTTGTTGTAGAAGTTGTAGCCCCACTGCAAAAAGCCCCGGATGCGGTGGCGGAACAGCTGCACGCCCATGATGCGGTTGCGCCCGGAGGGCATGGCCAGGAAGCGGTTGGACACATCCACGCACTGGGCGCAGCAGGTGTAGGCCCACAGATCCTCCGCACCGCTGTCCAGAAACGGCTGGATCATGTCGGTACACACAATGGGGTGGGGCACGATGCCGGAGGCGTAGAATTCGTAGTCCGATTGGGCGTCCATGACGCGGCAGTCCTCCAGCAGCGCGGCCACGCTGTCACGGGCGCGGCGGTAGTCATCCAATTGCTGCTCATTGGGCTCGTCGGAGATGTGGAAAATGCACTGCTCCTCCACCCCTTTTTCCCGGAGATAGGCGCG
The DNA here is from genome assembly GCA_015067525.1 of Oscillospiraceae bacterium. GTDB lineage: Bacteria > Bacillota > Clostridia > Oscillospirales > Oscillospiraceae > Vescimonas. Next base: position 14,564 of record SVMH01000036.1, read on the forward strand.
CAGTGCGGGGAGGAACCGGTGCAGAAAATCGGTGTACGCGCCGCCCACGGCCTCACTTTCCCAGCCGAAGATCTGCCGCACTTCGCCGTCCACGCGGGCCACGATCTGGGGTGCGTGCTGCGCGCCCCACTGGGTGAAGAGGTGGGGCATTTCAAAGTGGTGGATGCCCACGCTGCGGCACAGGTCGATCCACCGGCCGAGGCGGGTGAAGTCGAAGGTATAGCGGCCATTTTCCGCGGTAATATCCACCAGCTGCGTGGTGCGGCGGTTATGGCCCACGGCGGTGTCCAGCGGCGGTGTGAACACGGGGGTGAGGATCACATTGACGCCGTTGTCCGCGGCGGTGCGCAGGAAATTGCTGATGATACGCCAGTGATCGGGGGAGAAGGTCTCCACGCCGTAGTAGTTGGCCAGGCAGTCGCAGTGGAACCACTGGGTATAGAGGAGCGTTTGCTCCGGCAGCACCGTTTCGCGGACGGTGAGGGTGAAGCGGCTCATGCCCACATCGGCGCCGGTTTTGGTGTCCTGCAGCGTGACCGTGATGGGGTACGTGCCGGGGGCGGCGCCCTGCGGGACGCGGACGTCCACCCACAGGCTGTGGAGCTGGCGGGGCACGGCGTAGACGTTGGGGTTATCCCGCAGAGGGATCAGCAGGTCGGGGAAAAGACCCGACTCGGTGCGCAGGTAGTGCTCGTCGCAGCGGTCGGGGAAGACGGGCATCAGGGAGGGCACATGGTGGACGCAGGACAGCTGCACCCAATGGGCCACGGGGGACTCCACGCGGGCGCGGCAAACGGTTTTCGCGGCGGTGTCTGTGCCGTCGTCATAGAGGCAGATCTGATAGCTCAGCCGGTCACCGCGCAGGGCGCTGCCTGCGATAAAGGGCGCCTTGGCGGCGAAATCGTCGTCAAGAAAGCATTTTTCCAGTGAGGAGACGGTTTTCACAAAGATCATCGGGCACCTCCTGCGGACTTGGTTGGGTTCATTGTACTACGAAGCTGCGGCGGGGGCAAGAAAAATCCCCGGGGTACGTTGTACTCCGGGGATGGGGGGTTATTTCCACATCCAGCTGTCGCCGGTGGTGCGGAGGGAATGGCTGTAGAGGGCGGTGGCGGCGCTGACCAGCTCCGTGAGGTCGGCGCTGCCCATAGTCTCGTAGCAGGAGTGCATGGCCAGCTGGGGAAGGCCGATATCCACGGATCGCAGGGGGGCATGGGTGGTGGCGATACCGCCCAGGGTGGTGCCGCCGGGCAGGTCGGAGCGGTTGGCGTAGGTCTGGGTTTGTACGCCGGCCATGGCGCACAGTTGGGTGAAGAGGGCGCCGGACACGCCGTCGGTGGTGTAGCGCTGGGCGGCGTTGAACTTTACCACCAGGCCGCCGTTGAGCTTGGGGGCGTTCTGGGGGTCGGAGAACTCCGGGTGATTGGGGTGGATGGCGTGGGCGTTATCTGCCGACACCAGAAAGCTCTGGGGCAGCAGGCGGGCATAGTCGCAGCCGCAGCTGTTGGCGATGCGCTGCAGCACCGTGGAGAGCAACGTAGAACCGGCGCCCTGACGGGTGGCGCTGCCCACTTCTTCGTTATCGAAGAGGGCGTAGACGTTGACAGCGTCGTTTTCACCCGCCTGCAGGAAGCCCTCCAGACAGCCGAAGGCGCAGGCGAGATCGTCCAGCCGGGGGGCGCAGAGGAACTGGCCCTGAGTGCCCACTTGGGCACCACGGTCACGGCAGACCAGATACAGGTCGTGGCCCACCACTTCGCCGCCGTCACCGCTGCCCAGCAGCTGCTGCATGAGAGCGTCCGGGTCATGGGCCTGGGCCAGCAGGGGGAAGGCGTCCACATTCAGGTTGACCTTGAAGCCGTTGTTGGCCTCGCTGTTGAGGTGGGGCGCCACGCTGGGGATAATGGCAAGATCCCGATCCGGGTACACCAGACGGGCGCTGATGCGGCCTTCGACGTCGGAGAGCAGTACACGGCCCGCCACGCCCAAGGGGCGGTCGAACCACGAGGCGTTGATGGCGCCGCCGTAGCGCTCGGTATTCAGCTGCACATAGTCGCCGCTGTGGCGGGTGAAGCCGGGTTTGATCTTAAAGGTGGGGCTGTCGCTGTGGCTGGCGGTGACCATGAAGCCGGTGGGGCAGCCTGCAGGCAGGCGGAAGGCCAGCAGCGTGGTGCCGTTGACGGTCACGTAATACTTGCCGCCGGCGGCGAGGGCCCAGTCCCGGGCCATGTCCAGCGCCGTGAAGCCGGCCTTCTCCAGCGCAGCGGCGGCGTTGGCCACGGCGTGGAAGGCGGTGGGGCTGGCAGCGATATAGTCCAGCAGGCGCTGATTCAGGGTGTTTTCCATAGGAGATCCTCCTTATTTACAGCATTTCCAGCAGACGCAGGTAAAATTCCACCGTGCGCAGCAGCGTCTTCACCGGCACACGCTCGTTGTGGCCGTGGATCATGGCACGCTCTTCCTTGGAAAGGTGCATGGCGCTGAAGCGGTAGACATGCTGGGAAATGGCGCAGTAGTTGCGCGAGTCGCTGCCGGCCATCATGAGATAGGGGGACACCAGCGCCTCGGGCCAGGTCTGGCGGATGGCGCGGCACAGGGTATCCCAACCCTCGCCGGAAGTCTCGGACACGGCGGAGGGGTTGCCGCCGTCCACCACGCGGATGTCGATCTTGTCGTTTTTGATGACCTTGCGGAGGTAGGCCACGGCGCTTTCCTTGGTGTCACCCTCCATGAGGCGGATGTTGATGCCCATGCTGGCCTTGGGGGGTAGGACGTTATAGGCGCGGCTGCCCTCCATACGGGTGACGGCCACGGTGGTGCGCATCATGGCGTTGAGCTCGCCGCCGCTCTTTTTGCAGATCATATCCAGCACCGGCTCGAAGCACCAGAGGTTGGCGAAGATCATGCGGTACAGGAAGCTGGAGTGGCGGCCCAGGGTGTCGAACATCTCCGCCACGGGGCGGGAGAGATGGCGGGGGAAGGGGTGGTTCTCGATATCCACCGCCGCCTGACTCAGCTGGCCGAGGATGGTGTGGGGAGGAGGCGTGGAGGCGTGGCCGCCCTGAGAGAGGAGGCTCAGGTCTACGCTGACGTTGCCCTTTTCGGCGGTGCCGATGAGGGCGCACTGGCCGGATACGCCGGGGAAGACGTTATCCACCACGGCACCGCCCTCGTCCAGCACCAGAGCGGGGGTGACGCCCTGTTCGCGGAGGTAGCTGACGATGGCGCGGCAGGAGTCGCCGTCGATCTCCTCCTGACCGGAGAAGGAGAGGTAGAGATCGTTTTTCGGCGTGTAGCCGGCGGCGAGGAGCTGCTCGAGGGCCTCCATGACGCCGCAGAGGGTGCCCTTGGTGTCCAGCGTGCCGCGGCCCCAGAGAACACCGTCTTCCACGATGGCATCAAAGGCGGGGCGGGTCCAGCCGCTCTCCTCCACCGGCACCACATCGTAGTGGGACATGCACACGCTGGGGGAAGCGTCGCTCTCGCCCTTCAGGTGATAGAGAAGGCCGGTGCGGCCCAGCTTGTGGAGCGTGGCCTTCTCGTGGATGAGGGGGAAGCGCTCAGCGAGGACAGACTGGAACTTGTCAAATTCTGCCCAGTCCACCAGACTTTCGTCGCGGTTGGAGACCGTCTTGCAGCGGATCATGGCGCACATATCGTCCACGATTTTTTCTTCGTTGAGTTGGATGGGGGCGGCGGTGATCTCCTCACGCTCAGGCGGGGTGAAGCGCAGCGTGCGCACGAGGATGACGGCCAGAAACACAAGGATGATTGCGGGAATGATGAGCCAGTACATATTTTACAGCCATCCTTTCTTATACATGATGCGGCCTGCGCCCAGGGCGATCAGCACGCCCACAGGCACCAGCACGCCCACGCTGCCGGCAAGACCCGGCACGCACAGGAAGAGGACGATCATGAAGGCAAGGGGTGCGATGGCCAGCTTCACATTCTTGCTGATGTACACCACGCCCAGACCGCCGAAGAGGGCGGGCAGGATGTTGTCGAAGGCGGGCTTCATGACGGGGGAATCCAGCACGGGGGAGATAAGGTGCAGCACGCACACGCCGATGACGATGACGATGGTGGTGACGATGGAGCAGGTGGCGATGGCGATGGTGGAGATGACCTCGCCCTCTTCGCTGCCGGGCTTGACGCCGGCGTTCTCCATGGCGCTCAATGCGCTGGGGGCCTTGAGGCTGGTGAGGTTGCCGGTGACGAAGGCAAGGTACGTGCCGCCCACGCCCAGCATGGGGGTATAGGTCAGCACTTCGATGCAGCCCACGGTCCAGTAGATGGGGGCCACGCCGAGGAGGCCCTTCAGCACGGCGGTGAGGGAGGGCCAGGCGTTGTAGTACACGCAGATGGCAACGGGCACCATCAGCACCACCACGGCGGCGGTCCAGATCCACAGCTTACCGTAGCGGTCGGTTTGAGTCATATAGTTCTTCATGGCGCTTCCCTCCTTACACCAGAATGGGGGTGATGACCACGGCGAATACCATGGCCGCGATCATGCTGATGGACATGGCGTAGGTCTCCAGCCACTGCATCTTGCATTTTTTAATGAGGATGCCGCAGACGGCCATCACAAGGGCGCTGACCAGCAGCACGAAAATGGGGATCCAGCCGGCGATGCCGCTGCGGATATCGGCAAACACCATGCCGAGGAAGGCGGAGATCATACCGAGGAAGAGGGAGGTCATGAAGATGTCGCTCCACTTTTCGTCCCGCTTGCGCAGCGTGGTCATGCCGCCCTGGATCTTCTTCATGAGGATGGGGGGCAGGATGATGCTGGGCAGGATGCCCAGGGTCATGACCCAGGCGATGGCGGAGTAGACCTTGGGGTCGGTGATGAGTTCGGAGAGGGAGATGCCCAGCGCGTTTGCCGTGGAGGTGGCGGCGGGCAGCTCATAGGTCAGCGCGCCGATGACGCTCATGCGGATCCAGGGCAGGGGGATGCCCAGGAACT
>SVMH01000037.1 GCA_015067525.1 Oscillospiraceae bacterium
GCTCACCGATGGCGAGGTGGGCCCCGGCTTCGGCGCGCTGGCAGGTTATGCGGTGCTGCTCTTCTGTCTGTGGTGGATGTTCGACGGCAAGGCCAACCGCCACACCGCCAACGACAACACCTCCGGCACAGTGACGCTGCTGGAGATCGCCCTCAGCCTGCCGGAAGAATTACGAAGCGATGTGTGCTTCGTGTGGTTCGACAACGAGGAGCGGGGCCTCCTTGGCTCTGCCGCCTTTGCGGGCAAGCATAAGGAAGCCAAGAAAGGGGCCCTCGTCCTCAACTTTGACTGCGTGGGCGACGGCGACAGCCTGCAGTTCTTCCCCACCAAGAAGGTGAAGAAAACGGAGGTCACGGACCTGCTGCGCGCAAGCTTCCTCCCCGTCGGCGACAAGTCGGTGGAGGTGGTGGAGGGCTTTGGCTTCTATCCCTCCGATCAGGCCGCCTTCCGCCGCGGCGTGGGCGTGTGCGCGCTGAAAAAGAGCCGCGTCTTCGGCTGGTACATGGACCGCATCCACACGAAGCGGGACACGGTGCTGGAGGAAACCAACATCGACCTGCTGCGCGCCGGCACGGTGCGGCTGCTGCAAACCATAAAAGATAAGGAAGAAACTCATGCATAAAGAAATTTTCATCAAAGGTGCAAGAGAGAATAATCTGAAGAATATCGATGTCACCATCCCCCGCGACAAGCTGGTGGTGATGACGGGCCTCAGCGGCTCCGGCAAGTCCAGCCTCGCCTTCGACACCATCTATGCCGAGGGTCAGCGCCGCTATGTGGAAAGCCTGAGCTCCTATGCCCGCATGTTCCTCGGCCAGATGGACAAGCCCGACGTGGACTATATCGACGGTCTTTCCCCCGCCATTTCCATCGACCAGAAGACCACCAGCAAGAACCCCCGCTCCACCGTGGGTACGGTGACGGAGATCTACGACTATATGCGCCTTCTGTGGGCACGGGTGGGCACGCCCCACTGCCCCAAGTGCGGTAAGGAGATCCGCCAGCAGACGGTGGACCAGATCATCGACCAGATCCTCGCCCTGCCGGAGGGCACCCGCATCCAGATCCTTGCCCCCGTGATCCGCGGCCGCAAGGGTGAGCACACCAAGGTTTTCGACGACGCCCGGCGCAGCGGCTATGTCCGCGTGCGGGTGGACGGCAACCTCTACGACCTCTCGGAGGAGATCACCCTCGAAAAGAACAAAAAGCACAACATTGAGGTGGTGGTGGACCGCCTCATCGTCCGCGCCGATATCGCCGCCCGCCTCACCGACTCGGTGGAGACGGCCGGCGGCCTCTCCGGCGGCATCGTGGTGGTCAACCTCCTGCGCGAAGAGCAGGACATCACCTTCTCCCAGAACTACGCCTGCGACGAGTGCGGCATCTCCATTGAGGAGCTGACGCCCCGCATGTTTTCCTTCAACAATCCCTTCGGCGCCTGTCCCACCTGCACGGGCCTCGGCAGCCAGCTGAAGGCAGACCCTGTGCTCATCATCCCCGATGAGGAGCTGTCCATTCTCGACGGCGCCATCGTGGCCCCCGGCTGGAACTCCATCCGAAGTGATGGCATTTCCCGTATGTACTTTGAGGCCTTGTCCAAAAAGTATCAGTTCTCCCTGCGCGCCCCCGTCAAGGAGCTGCCCCAAGCCGTAAAGGAGATCATTTTCTACGGCACCGGCGGCGAAAAACTGGAGCTGTACTACGACCAGCCCCGGGGCAAGGGCGTGCTGTATCAGGCCTTTGAGGGCATCTGCAACAATCTGGAGCGCCGTTACCACGAGACCCAGAGCGAGGCATCCAAGAAGGAGATCGAAGAGTTCATGGGCGAGTGCCCCTGTCCCGATTGCGGCGGCCGCCGTCTGCGGAGCGAGGCGCTGGCGGTGACGGTGGGCGGCCTCTCCATCCACGACGTGACGCAGCTGCCGGTGAACGAGGAACTGGAATTTTTTGAAAAACTGCGGCTGACCGACACCCAGATGATGATCGCCAACCAGATCCTCAAGGAGATCCGCTCCCGACTGGGCTTTTTGCAGTCGGTGGGGCTCAATTACCTGACCCTCTCCCGTTCCAGCGGCACCCTCTCCGGCGGCGAGAGCCAGCGCATCCGCCTGGCCACGCAGATCGGCTCGAGCCTGATGGGCGTTCTCTATATTCTGGATGAACCCTCCATCGGTCTGCACCAGCGGGATAACGACAAGCTGCTGGGCACCCTGCGCCGCCTGCGGGATCTGGGCAACACCCTCATCGTGGTGGAGCATGACGAGGACACCATGCGCGCTGCCGACTACCTCATCGACATCGGCCCCGGCGCCGGCGCCCACGGCGGCGAGGTGGTGGCCTGCGGCACGCCGGAAGAGGTGATGGCCAATGAAAAGAGCCTCACCGGCGCTTACTTAAGCGGCCGCAAGCAGATCATGCTGCCCGCTTGCCGCCGCCGCGGCAACGGCCATACCCTGACCGTGCGCGGCGCTGCGGAGAACAACCTGCGCGGCATCGACGTCACTATTCCGCTGGGCACCTTTACCTGCGTTACCGGTGTCTCCGGCAGCGGCAAGTCGTCGCTGGTGAATGAAATCCTCTTCAAGAAGCTGGGCGTGGAGCTCAACCGCATGAAGGCCCATCCCGGCAAGCATAAATCCATCGAGGGCATGGAGCATCTGGACAAGGTCATCAACATCGACCAGAGCCCCATCGGCCGCACGCCCCGCTCCAATCCCGCCACCTATACCAATCTCTTCGGCGAGATCCGCAACCTCTTCGCCGCCACCCAGGAGGCCAAGGCCAGAGGCTACGGGCCGGGCCGCTTCTCCTTCAACACCAAGGGCGGCCGCTGCGAGGCCTGCGCCGGCGACGGTATGCTGAAGATCGAGATGCACTTCCTGCCCGATGTGTACGTCCCCTGCGAGGTGTGCAAGGGCAAGCGCTACAACCGCGAAACGCTGGAGGTGCGCTATAAGGGCAAGAACATTGCCGATGTGCTGGATATGACCGCCGAGGAGGCCCGGGACTTCTTCGCCCCCGTGCCCAAGATCGCGGGCATGCTGGCGACTCTCTGCGACGTGGGCCTTGGCTATGTGCGTCTGGGCCAGTCCTCCACCACCCTCTCCGGCGGCGAGGCCCAGCGCGTCAAGCTGGCCACGGAGCTTTCCCGCCGCGCCACCGGCCGCACCATCTATATCCTCGATGAGCCCACCACCGGCCTCCACGCCGACGATGTACGCAAGCTGTTGGAGGTGCTGCAGCGTCTGGTGGACGCCGGCAACACGGTGCTGGTCATCGAGCACAATCTGGACGTCATCAAGTGCGCCGACCACATCATCGACCTGGGCCCCGAGGGCGGCAGCGGCGGCGGCACGGTGGTGTGCGTTGGTACGCCGGAAGAGGTGGCGGCTTACGAGGGCTCCTACACCGGCCAGTATTTGAAGAAGTATCTGGAAAAGTGAGCGCATGATCCTCGCCCTGCATACCATGGGGTGAGGTGATGGAATGAGCATTCTGACCGACGGCGTCATCGCGTTTCTGGCCGCTGTGGGACTGACAGCCCTCATCTGGCTGCTGGCCGGCTTCCTGCTGAGCCGGCGTGAGCCGTCCATCGAGGCCGCCATCGTGCTGCCTCTGCGCGGCGGGGGTGAGCAGATGGACTACGCTGTCTACACTGCCTGCCATCTGCGCGAACGGCTGGGCCGCTATACGAACGTGGTGCTGCTGGACTGCGGACTGGAGGAAACGGCCCGTACCCGGGCGGAATTTCTGGCGGAGAACAACAACTGCGTGACGGTGGTTTCGCCGTCGGAACTGGAAAAAACGATCACATAAGAGGTGAGAACATGGGTGAGCGCTGCACGGTGGAAGGCGTTGTCGAGCACCTGATCTTTCAAAATGAAGAAAACGGCTATACGGTGCTGAGCCTCGTCACCGATCAGGGCGAGGTGGTCACTGTGGTGGGCTGCATCCCCTGCGTGGCACCCGGCGAGGGTCTCACTGTCACCGGCACCTGGGTCAACCACCCCAGCTACGGCCCCCAGATCACCGCCGAGCTCATCGAGCGGCGCATGCCGGAGAGGGAGGACGAGATCGTCTCGTATCTCGCCAGCGGCGTGATCCGCGGCGTCGGCCCCGCCACCGCCGCCCGGCTGGTGGAGCGTTTTGGCGAGGATACGCTGACCGTCATCGAGGAAGAGCCGGAGCGGCTTGCCACCATTAAGGGCATCACCGCCAAAAAGGCCATGGAGATCTCCAACGCCTTCCGCGAGCTGACGGGCCTTCGGCGGGTGATGGAGTTTATGGCCCGCTACGACCTGCCCACCACCCTTGCTATGCAGCTCTACCGCGTCTACGGCGGCGACGCCCTGACGCGGCTGAAGGAGAATCCCTACCTGCTCTCCGGCGAGCGCTACGGCGTGGATTTTGCCGCCATGGACGAGATCGCGCTGAGCATGGATTTCGGCGCCGACGACCCCTGCCGCGTGGAGGCGGCCATCGAATACGAACTGACCTATAATCTGAATAACGGCCATGTGTTCCTGCCGCGGCCCAAGCTGGCGGCGGCCACGCAGCAGCTCATCGACGTCTCCGCCGACACGGTGGAGATCGCACTGGACGCCCTGCTGGAGCGGAACGTGGTGGTGCAGCAGCATGTTGCCAATGTGGACGCCTGTTACCTCCACAGCTACTACGAGGCGGAGGTGGCGGTGGCCGAAAAGCTGATCGCCATGCGTCGTGTGCCCCAGCCGCCCCTGCGCCGCTCCGTAGAGCGTGCCATCGCCGAGATGGAGCAGAAGCAGGGCATCGCCTACGCGCCGGCCCAGCGTGAGGCGGTGGTGCTGGCGGCGGAAGAAGGTGTTTTGCTGCTGACCGGCGGCCCCGGTACCGGTAAGACCACCTCCGTGCGGGCCATTCTGGCGCTGTACGACAAAATGGGCATGGACACCGTGCTGCTGGCCCCCACGGGCCGCGCCGCCCAGCGCTTGGGCGAGGTGTGTGACCGCGAGGCCCAGACCATCCACCGCGCCCTGGGCATGGCCTATAACGAGCTCACCGGCGAGGTGACCTTCCGCAAAAACGGCTCCGACCCATTGGAGGCCGACGCCGTCATCGTGGACGAGATGAGCATGGTGGACCTGCCGCTGATGCACGCCCTGCTGACGGCTCTCCGGCCCGGCTGCCGCCTCATCATGGTGGGCGACCCGGACCAGCTGCCCTCCGTGGGAGCCGGCAACGTGCTGGGGGACATGCTCCGCAGCGGCGCTATCCCCACGGTGGCGCTGCGGGAGATCTTCCGTCAGGCCCAGCAGTCGGCCATCATCCGCAACGCCCACGCCGTCAATCTGGGCATGGCTCCCAAGCTGGAGGCCAATCAGGGGGACTTCTTCTTCCTGTGCCGCCGTACGCCGGAGCGCCTGGTGCAGACGGTGGTGGAGCTGGTGCAGCAGCGCCTTCCCGAGAAGATGGGCATCCCGGGCCAGTACATCCAGGTGCTCAGCCCCACCCGCAAGGGCGAGACGGGCACCGTCAACCTCAACCGCGCCCTGCAGGCGGCCCTCAACCCGCCCATGCGGGGTAAGCATCAAAAGGTCTGGGGCGACACGGTGTTCCGCACCGGTGACCGGGTCATGCAGACCAAGAATAACTATGATATTCTCTGGGAGAAGGACGATGGCACCGTGGGCACCGGCATTTTCAACGGTGACGTGGGCCTCATCGAGGACATCGACCCCTCCGGCGAGCTCATCACCATCCGCTTTGACGACCGCGCTGCCGTCTATACCCCCGACCTGCTCAGCCAGCTGGAACTGGCCTATGCCATCACCGTCCATAAGGCCCAGGGCAGCGAGTACCGCGCCGTGGTGCTGGTGTCGGCACCGGCTGCACCGTCGCTGATGGTGCGCGGCGTCCTCTATACTGCCATCACCCGGGCCCGGGAGCTGCTGGTGCTGGTGGGCGATGACGTGGTGCCCGCCAAAATGGCAGAAAACGACCGCCAGCAGCGCCGCTACAGCGGCCTGCGGCGAAGACTGAAGGAATTGAGCGAGAGAGAATGAATCTGTGGAAAAAGACGCTGGACCTGCTGTTCCCCCGCCGCTGCCCCTTCTGCGGCAGGGTGACCGGCGGGGAACTGCTGTGCGCCCCATGTGCCGATGCCCTGCCCATCACCGGCGAGCACCCGGCGGCGGAGGGGACCTTTGGCCGGTGCGCGGCACCGCTTTATTATGAGCGGCAGGTACGCGATGCCCTGCTGGACTTCAAGTTCCGGGGCAAAATGGGCGGCGTGGACTGCTTTGGTGAGCTGCTGAGCGACTGCGCCGCCGGCTCCTTTGCCGGAGAATTTGACACCGTCAGCTGGGTGCCCGTCAGCGAACAGCGCCGCCGTGAGCGGGGCTTTGACCAGTCCTTTGAGCTCTGCCGCGCCGCCTGCCGCCACTGGGGCGTGGAGCCCACGCCCACGCTGCGCAAGGTCTGGGACAACCCGCCCCAGTCCGGCATCCACGCACCGGAGGAGCGGCGGGCCAACGTGCTGGGCGTGTACGAGGCCATCCCACCCAACGTGTGGGGCCGCCGGATCCTGCTCGTTGACGACATCCTCACCACCGGCGCCACCCTCACCGAATGTGCCCGCGTGCTGCGCGAGAGCGGCGCGGCGGAGGTGGTGTGTCTGACCCTGGGGCGAAAACGGTAGAGCGATGCCTGTTTTGTAAACAATTTGTTCCATTGCGGAATTTGGTGCAAATCCTCTTGCAAAATGGGCAAACCATCAGTATAATGATAGTTCAGAATAGTGAGATAGTATGGCCCGTCATGGCCGTAAGACGATAAACGAAGAAAACGAGGTGCAGCTTATGTTTTTTGGTTCTCTGGCAAAGGATATTGGTATCGACCTGGGTACCGCTTCTGTGCTGGTCTATGTGAAGGATAAGGGCGTTGTGCTCAACGAGCCCAGCGTGGTGGCGATCGACAAGAATGACGGCCGTCTTTTGAAGGTGGGCGCCGAGGCCCAGGCCATGCTGGGCCGTACTCCCGGCAACATTGTGGCCATCCGCCCCCTGCGCGAAGGTGTCATCTCCGACTATGACATGACCGAGCGCATGCTCAAGGAGTTCATCCACAAGGTCTCCGGCGGCTTCCAGTTCCTCAAGCCCCGCGTCATCATCTGCGTGCCCTCCGGCATTACGGAAGTGGAAGAGCGCGCCGTCATCGACGCCGGTATCCAGGCAGGCGCCCGCCGCGTGTACCTCATTGAAGAGCCTGTGGCAGCCGCCATCGGCGCCGGTATCGACATTGCCAAGCCCGACGGCCACATGGTGGTGGACATCGGCGGCGGTACGGCTGATATCGCTGTCATCTCCCTCTCCGGCGTGGTGGAATCCGCCTCCATCAAGGTGGCAGGCGACCAGTTTAACGAGTCCATCGTCAAGTATATGCGCCGCAAGCACAACATCCTGATCGGTGAGCGCACCGCCGAGCTGATGAAGATGCAGATCGGCTGCGTGTACCCCAAGGAGGTGGAGACCTCCATCGAGATCAAGGGCCGCTGCCTGATGACCGGTCTGCCCCGCACCATCTCCGTCACCTCCACCGAGATGATGGAGGCCTTTGAAGAGCCGGTGGAGCGCATTCTGGAGGCCATTCACGGCGTGCTGGAGCGCACGCCTCCCGAGCTGGTGGCCGACATCTCCAACAACGGCATCGTCATGACCGGCGGCGGCAGCCTGGTGGACGGCTTTGATAAGCTCATCACCGCCCGCACCGGCATCCACACCGTGGTGGCCGAGAACGCCATCTCCTGCGTCGCTGAGGGCACCGGCAAGAGCCTGGAGTCCCTGGCCGCCATGCAGGACGGTACGGTGAATCTGTCCCGTCGTCGCCAGATGAACTAAACGCGAAACATTCCAAAGTGCGCTGCGGAAAACCCTTTCCGCAGCGCCTTTTTAGTCTGAAACAGAGGAGTTACCCATGAAATTTTCGACCAAGGTGGAAAAGTGCGGCCTGTCGCCCATGCGCAAGTTCCACCCCTATGCCATGGCGGCCAAGGCTAAGGGCCGCACCATCTATCATCTGAACATCGGCCAGCCCGATATCGAGACCCCCAAGGCCTGCTTTGAGGCGGTGCGGAATTTTGACCAGCAGGTGCTGGAGTACGCCCCCTCCGGCGGCGTGCCGGAGCTGGTGGCGGCGGTGCAGCAGTATTACGCCAAGCTGGATATCCACTACACCGCCGATGAGATCCTCATCACCACCGGCGGCAGCGAGGCGCTGCAGATCGCCATGAACTGCATCCTCGACGAGGGCGACGAGATCCTGATCCCCGAGCCCTTCTATCCCAACTACAGCACCATGGCCTATACCTGCGGCGCCGTCATCCGTCCCATTCCCACCCGTCCCGAGGAGGGCTACCATTTTGCCGACCGCGCCAAGATCGAGGCCGGCATTACGGACAAGACCCGCGCCATCCTCGTCACCAATCCCGGCAACCCCACCGGCACCGTGCTGACGGCCGACGAGATGGCGATGCTGGTGGATGTGGCGGTGGAGCACGACCTCTTCCTCATCGGCGATGAGGCCTACCGCGAGTTCGTCTATGAAGAGGGCGCACCGCTGCAGTCCTTCGGAAGCTATGAAAAGGGAAGGGAACACATCATCGTCATCGACACGGTGTCCAAGCGATTTTCCGCCTGCGGCGCCCGCGTGGGCTGCCTTTTGAGCCATAACGCCGAATTTTTGGCCCACGCTATGAAGTACTGCCAGTGCCGTCTGGCCGTGGCTACCCTCGATCAGGTGGCGGCTGCCGCCCTCTACAGCGTGGATGAGGGCTACTTCGCCGCCGTGCGTGAAGAGTACAAGCGCCGCCGCGACACCGTGGTGGCCGGACTGAAGAACATTGAGGGCGTGGTGTGCGAATGTCCCAAGGGCGCCTTCTATCTCATGGCCGCCCTGCCGGTGGACGACGCCGACCGTTTCCAGCAGTGGCTGCTGGAGGAGTTCGAGGATCAGGGCGAGACCGTCATGTTTGCCCCCGGCGAGCCCTTCTACGGTACGCCCGGTAAAGGCAAAAATGAGATCCGCATCGCCTACGTGCTGCAGGAAGAGAAGCTCCGCCGCGCCATGGAGCTTTTGAAGCTGGGCATCGAAAAATACAATCAAAAATAAAAGCTTTTCTCTCCCGAAAAGGCCTGCAGCATTTTAGCTGCAGGCCCTTTGTTATGTTATGTTGTGCTGAGCTGTGTTGTGTTATGTTGTGTTGTGTTATGTTGGTACCGTTTGTATACATTTGTATCGTTTTGTATCGCTGCAGCTGTTGCAAAAGCCGCTTGCAAATGACGCGGTGGGTGGTAAAATAAGAAAAAAGAAGAAGGAACGGAGGATAAGACCCATGTTTCAGGGATATACGCAGCAGACGGTGGACTTCATGTGGGGCATCCGCTTCAACAATGAGCGCAGCTGGTTCATGGAGCATAAGGAGGAGTACCAAAAGGAACTGCTGGAGCCCACAAAGGCGCTGGCAAACGAGGTATACGACGGCCTGATGGAAAAGCTGCCCCACGAGCCGCTGATGGTGAAGGTGAGCCGCATCTACCGCGACGCCCGCCGCCTCCACGGTCGGGGCCCTTACAAGGATCATCTGTGGTTCTGCATCCGCACCGGCGACGAGGACTGGACGGGGAAGCCCACCTTCTATTTCGAGATCGCCCCCGATTATTACAGCTACGGCCTGGGCTTCTGGGCTGCGTCCCCCGCCACCATGGAGCGCTTCCGCCGCTATACGGCAGAGCACCCGGAGGAGCTGGAGGAGCTGACGCGCAAGCTGCAAAAAGACGGCCGCTTCGCCATCGCCGGCCCCCGCTACGCCCGGGAGAAGAAGGCACCCAGCGACCTGCTGCAGCCCTGGTTCCAGATGAAGAGCGTGACGCTGCAGTTTGAAAAGCCGCTGGATGAGCGCATCTTCCGCCCGGAGCTGGCACAGGAGATCGTGGCCGAACTGGGGGAGCTGGTGCCCTTTTACCGCTATTTTGCCAAACTGGCAGCCATGGCGGACTGAGAATACGTAAATAAACTGTAAATGATACCAAAGGGGTGGAAAATACTCCTTGACAAGGAAGAAAACGGACTGATATAATACCTTTCGGAAAAATTATCTCCGCAATGAGGGAGTAATTCGGCCTGCCGCCTGCGGCAGGTGAAGCAGGTGCGACAACCGGCCTTACGGCCCGGCCTGTTTTGAAAGAATGAGACTCATACGCAAGCCCTACCCCGGCAGGCGTATGAGTTTTTTTGTTGTGTTTGTCATAAAATATAGATAGAAGGAGCGATGTGTTTTGAACGAACGCGAATACACCTTGTCTGCCCAGCAGGTGCTGGAAGCACAGCAGACCACCGCTGAGGGTCTGAGCAATGCCGAGGCGGACCGCCGCCGCGAGCAGTTCGGCCCCAACAAGCTGAAGGAAGCCGAGAAGCCCACGCTGCTGCAGCGCTTCATCGCGCAGCTGAAGGATCCCATGCTCATCATTCTGATGGCCGCTGCCGCCGTGTCCGCTGTGACCGGTATGCTGGCCAATGAAAACGAGTGGGCCGAGGTCATCATCATTCTGGCTGTGGTGCTCCTCAACGCCATCCTGGGTGTCATTCAGGAGAGCAAGGCTGAGGCCGCCATCGAGGCGCTGCAGACCATGACCGCCGCCACCTGCCGCGTGATGCGCGAGGGTAAGATGGTGGTGCTGCACAGCGATGAGCTGGTGCCCGGTGACATCGTGCTGCTGGAAGCCGGCGACGCCGTGCCTGCTGACGGCCGCATCATCGAAAACGCCAGCATGAAGATCGAGGAAGCCGCCCTCACCGGTGAATCCGTTCCCGTCAACAAGGTGGTGGAGGCTCTGGGGCTTGGCGAGGGTCAGGACAACGTGCCTCTGGGCGACCGCAAGAACATGTGCTATATGGGCTCCACCGTGGTGTACGGCCGCGGCAAGGCTGTCATCACCCACACCGGTATGGACACCGAGATGGGCAAGATCGCCGGCGCTCTGGCCGCCACCGAGGACGAGCAGACCCCCCTGCAGCGCAAGCTGGACGAGCTGGGCAAGCTGCTTTCCAAGCTGGTGCTGGGCATCTGCGTGTTCATCTTCGCTTTCAACCTGTTTATGGCCCGCGGTGAGCTGGGCCAGGCCGGTCACACCCTGACCGTGATCCTGGAGACCTTCATGGTGGCCGTGTCTCTGGCCGTTGCTGCCATCCCCGAGGGCCTTGCCACCGTGGTGACGGTGGTTCTGTCCATCGGCGTGACCAAGATGAGCCAGCGCAACGCCGTGATCCGCCGCCTGACCGCCGTGGAGACTTTGGGCTGCACCCAGGTCATCTGCTCGGATAAGACCGGCACCCTGACCCAGAACAAGATGACCGTGGTGGAGCACGTGGGCGATACCGCCAAGGTGGCCACCGCCATGGCGCTGTGCTGCGACGCCAACCTCAACGACGAGGGCGTGGCCGAGGGCGAGCCCACCGAGTGCGCTCTGGTCAACTTCGCCGCCAAGGAAGGCCTGAAGAAGTATCTGCTGGAGAAGGCCACTCCCCGTGTGGACGAGGCCCCCTTCGACTCCGGCCGCAAGATGATGTCCACCGTACATGCTGTGGGCGACAGCTTCGTGCAGTACACCAAGGGCGCTCCCGACGAGATCCTCAAGCGCTGCACCCACTATGAGGAGAACGGCCAGACCCTGCGCATGACCGACGACAAGATCGCCCAGATCCTGCG
Organism: Oscillospiraceae bacterium; assembly: GCA_015067525.1. GTDB lineage: Bacteria > Bacillota > Clostridia > Oscillospirales > Oscillospiraceae > Vescimonas. The sequence continues at coordinate 11,741 of SVMH01000037.1, forward strand.
CGCCAACAAGGAGATGGCCGACAAGGCTCTGCGCGTGCTGGCCGTGGCCGAGCGCCGCTGGGAGACCAAGCCCTCTGACAACAGCCCCGAGTTTTTGGAGCAGAAGCTGACCTTCCTGGGTCTGGCCGGCATGATCGACCCCGTCCGTCCCGAGGTGAAGGCTGCCATTGAGGAGTGCCGCAGCGCCGGCATCCGCGCCGTCATGATCACCGGCGACCACAAGGATACCGCCGTGGCCATCGCCAAGGAGCTGGGCATCATCACCGACGCATCCGATGCCATCACCGGCGCCGAGCTGGATCAGATCAGCGACGAGGATATCGGCGAGGCCGTGAAGAAGTACGGCGTGTACGCCCGCGTCCAGCCCGAGCACAAGGTGCGCATCGTCACCGCGTGGAAGGCCAACGGCTGCATCACCGCCATGACCGGCGACGGTGTCAACGACGCACCCTCCATCAAGACCGCCGACATCGGCGTGGGCATGGGCATCACCGGCACCGACGTCACCAAGAACGTGGCCGACATGGTGCTGGCCGACGATAACTTCGCCACCATCGTCTCCGCCGTGGGCGAGGGCCGCCGCATCTACGACAACATCCGCAAGGCCATCCAGTTCCTGCTGGCCTCCAACATGAGCGAGGTGCTGGGCGTGTTCAGCGCCACCTTGATGGGCTTCACCCTGCTCAACCCCGTGCACCTGCTGTTCATCAACCTGGTGACCGACTGCTTCCCCGCTCTGGCTCTGGGCATGGAAAAGGCCGAGCCCGACACCATGCAGCGTCCTCCCCGCGATTCCAAGGAGGGCATCTTCGCCGGCGGCCTGTTTGTGGACATCGTCTATCAGGGCATTCTGGTCACCGTGCTGACCATCCTCTCTTATATCATCGGCAACAGCTTCGAGGTGGGTCACTTCGCCATGCCTCACGGCGTCAGCGACCACGGCATGACTATGGCCTTCCTGACCATGAGCATGTGCGAGATCTTCCACAGCTTCAACCTGCGCTCCCAGCGCAAGTCCATCTTCAGCCTGAAGGGCCAGAACAAGGTGCTGTGGGCTGCCATGATCGGCTCTCTGCTGCTGACCACCGCTGTGCTGGAGATTCCCTTCCTGGCCAGTGCCTTTGGTTTCACCCCCATCGGTCTGACCGAGTATGCCATCGCTCTGGGTCTGGGCCTCGTGGTCATCCCCATCGTGGAGATCGTCAAGTTCTTCCAGCGCATGGGCGCCAAGAAGTAAGAAACACACATCCCTTTACAAGAAAAAGCTCCCTTCCCGCGTGGGAAGGGAGCTTTTTTGTCAGCTAAAAAGGGTCATGATGAGAAGCGTTGTGCCCAGCGTGATGGTCCACGCGGCGATGGCGGTGGTGGCGCAGGCGATCATCTGCTCCTTCTTTTCCCGGAAGGGGGACATGGCGATGCGACCGCAGCGCAGGGAAGCGATGAAGCCTACCACCCACGAGACCACGCCGCCTACGAAGCACAAAATGACGCACAGTCCCCAGAAGATCAGCACCCATCTGGGCATGGTGTGGTAGGGGAGATAGGGCTTGCCGCAGCCCAGATACGCGCCGTCCAGCACCAGATCGGCCTCGTCACCGATGGCCACCAGACGGCAGCTGCGGCCGCCCACCGGCAGCGTCAGATCTGTCACGGCGCCCTGCTTCTGCCGTCCGGTGGGGCGGATGGCTTTGACCTCACCGTCCACGGTGACGGTCAGCTTGCGGCTCCAGCGGCTGACGGCGGCGGAAACGGCGTGATCCTTGCCGTCGGCGCCGGGCACGGTCCATGCATAAGTTTTCATGGGATCGACCTCCTTTGGGGGCTTGAGATACCTTTGTGCACAGCATACCACACCGGCAGCGGTGCTGTAAACGGAAAAGAAACGATTTCCTGCGTTGCACACCTTGGGGGAGTGTGTTATGATAGAAAAAAGAACACCAAAATGACCGGAAAGAGAGGAAAACCGCGATGAAATACTACGTGGGAAGCAAAACTGACCAGCTGTACGCCCTCTATGAGAAGAACGGCGCCGTCTACCCCGTCTTTGCCGAGAAGTACGGCACCGAGTCCGTCCTTTTTTCCAAGGAGTGGACCGAGATCACCGACGCGGAGACTGTGGCGGCACTGGATAAATATATGCAGCCCTATGAAGAGGGCAAAAAGCGCATCTACATGGCAGGTCCCCTCTTCAACGAGGGTGACCGCTACACCAATCAGGTCAACTCCGACGCCCTGCGCGCCATGGGCTACACCACCTTTCTGCCCCAGGAGATCGTCATCACCAACGAGAGCACGCCGCTGGTGAAGGCCGCCTGCCTTTACATGGATCTCAAGGCCATCCGCCTGTGCGACGTGCTGCTGGCCAACTGTAACGGCATCGACATTGACTCCGGCACCGCCGCCGAGATCGGCCTTGCCTACGGCTGGGGGAAGAAGATCGTGGCCTACAAGAGCGACGTGCGCAACTACTACAACGACACCTACCGGCTGAATAACTTTGTGGGCGGCATGGTGGACCATCAGGTCTGCCGCACGCTGGAGGAAGTGAAGCAGCGTCTGGCCCAGCTGAATTGACAGAGAAAAAAGCCGTTGACCGGCCGGTCGGCGGCGGGAGGTTGACATGTGGAAGAAATACGCCAAACCCACCGCGTATGTGGTGCTGATCTGTCTGATGATCCTTGTGCTGGCGGTTATCGTGCTGCGCAGCCAGAAGCTGGAGGTCACCGCCTGCGCGCATCTGACGTTTCAGGGAGAATACAGCCAGAACGGCGGGCCGTGGCAGTCCCTGAACGAATCCTCGCCCTCCATTCTGGACGGTGACGTGGTGCTGCGGGGCAGCTTTTCATCCGATATTCCGGCCGGTGAGACCGTCAACGTCTACCTCAATCACGTGGACTACCGCCTGTTGGTCAACGGCACCGAGGTGCACCATTCCGACAGCCACACCAGCTTGCAGCTGCCCGACTCCTGCAGCGCCCGCTGGGACAGCTTCACGGCGCCTGCCATCACTGCCGGTGACACGGTGGAGCTGTATCTGCACAATCCCCACTCCTGCGGTGACGCCGGCGCGTATCTGGACTTTCTGGATAACATCTATGCCGGCCCCACGTCTTTGCTGATCGGCACCCTTGCGCCGCGCACCCTCTTTTTCCGGGCAGCGGGTACTCTGGTGACTATTCTGGCTGTGGCCGTCATGGGCGTGGCGGCGGCATTTACCGTTATGCGCGGCGCGACGCTGCAGCACTTCTGGTCGCTGGGCTTCATCTCGTTGTGCATGGGCGGCTATCTGACGCTGGATAATCCGGATTCGTCGCTGCTGCTCTCGTCCCATGTGTTTACGACTTACGGCGAGCTGCTGTGTCTGATGGCGGCATTGCTGGAGCTCAACCGCTTCCTCTCCTACCGTCTCAAGAGCGCCGCACGCCGCGTCGCTTCTCTTGCCATGTGGCTCCACGGCGGCACGGTGGCGGTGCTGATGGTGATCTGCCTGACGGGGAGGGAGTCCCTTTACAACCTGCTGTCCGTCTGGAGCATGATGCAGCTGGTGCTCTGTCCCGTGCTGATGGGCTGCTGCATCTATGAGTGGGTCAGCCTGCGCGGTGAATACCGCTGGGGCGTCGTCAGCGCCTTTTTGCTGCTGGTGTGTACCGTGACGGAGCTGCTCGGTACCTTCTTCCCCGGCTATCCCAACGGCTTGCCGGTGAAGATCACCTTCCTGATCCTGTTTGTCATCATTCTGGTGCGCTGCATCAAGAGCATCGTCATTGACCACCGGCAGGCCATCCGCACCGAGCAGCTGCAGACGCAGCTTCTCAATAACAGCGTCATTCTGGCCCTCAGCCAGATCCGCACCCATTTCATCTTCAACGTGCTCAATGCCATCAGCGGCATGTGCAAATACGACCCGGAAAAGGCGGATCAGACAGTGGTGCGCTTTTCCCGTTACCTGCGCAGCAACGTGGATGTGATGCACTCCGATCAGCCGGTGCTGTTTGAGGCGGCGCTGCGCCATGTGGAGGACTATGTGGCGCTGGAGCAGATCCGCTTCGGTGAAAAGCTGCGCTTTGTGACCGACATCCAGGTGGAGGAATTCCAGATGCCGCCGCTGATCCTGCAGCCGCTGGTGGAAAACGCCATCCGCCACGGCATTATGCCCCGCCCCACCGGCGGCACCGTGACGCTGTGCACCCGTCTGGAAAAGGGCCATGTCCTCATCACCGTCAGCGATGACGGCGTGGGCTACGATCCCGCCGCGCCGGTGCGCGAACAGGCGGTGGGTCTGGAAAACGTCCGCTATCGCCTGCAGCATATGGCGCGCGGCACGCTGCACATCGAAAGCACGCCGGGCCGCGGTACGGTGTGCACTGTATCCATTCCGGAAGAGGAGGCGATCCCATGCGAGTGATCTATGTGGATGACGAGCGCCCCGCCCTTGACAATTTCCGCCTGACGGTGGCTGCCTTCCGCGAGATCGAGTCGCTGCAGCTGTTTGATGACGGGGAGACCGCCCTGCAGTGGGCGGCGGAGCATGTGGTGGACGCCGCCTTTCTGGATATGGAGATGCCGGGTCTCCACGGTCTGGCGCTGGCGCTGCGGCTGCGGGAACTGAATCCCGCCATCCGCGTGGTGTTCGTCACTGCTTACAGCCAGTACGCCATGGACGCGTGGGGCGTGGACGCCGTGGGCTACGTGCTCAAGCCCTACACCGCCGCAGATATCCGCAAGGAGCTGGCCAAGTGCACCTTCCGGCCTCTGCCCTCCACCCGGGTGGTCATTGAGACCATCCCCATGCTGAGCGTTACGGTGGACGGCGTGCCGCTGTCGCTGGGCGGCGCCAAGAGCCGGGAGCTGTTCGCCCTGCTGGTGGACAGCGGCGAGCGGGGCATCACCACCGCCGAGGGCATCGCGTGGCTGTGGCCGGAGCGGCCCGGTGACGCCGGTACCCAGTCCCTGTTCCGCATGACCTATAAGCGCCTGTCGGGCGTGCTGGAGGAGGCCGGCGTGGGAGATCTGCTGATCTCCCGGGAGAACCGGCGCTATCTGCGGCTGGATCGGGTGGACTGCGATCTGTACCGCATCCTCTCCGGCGACCAGATGGCCGGACGCAAATACACCGGCAGCTACCTGCAGGAGTATCCGTGGGCGGAGGAGCGCAACGCCCAGCTCTACCGGCTGCTGCAGCGGGATCTGTGAAAAACTTTATACCGAAAACCGGCGCCCCGCAGAGGATTTTTCCTCCGCGGGGCGTTTTTTGTTACGCTCCCGTTACGGCTGGGGGCGTATCATGACAGGTAAAGTCAGAAAATGCGTTTTTACGCCGGTAGGTGAAAGAAATGACAGAAAAAGATTTGAGAAAGCTCTCCCGTGCTGACCTGTTGGAGATGCTGATCCAGCAGAGCGAGGAGCTGCGCGAAACAAGAGAAAAGCTGGCAGCGGCAGAGGCGGCAGCCGAGAAAAAGGAAATGGCTATCAACAAGGCGGGCTCCATTGCCGAGGCTTCGCTGCAGCTCACCGGCATTTTTGAGGCCGCCGAGGCCTCGTGCCAGCACTATATCGAGAATATCCGTCTGCTCAGCCAGCGCCAGAGCGCCGTGTGCGCCCAGCAGGAGCGGGAAAGCCGGGAAAAGGCTGCCACCATGCTGGCCGAAACGGCCCGCAGCTGCGAGACCATGGAGGCGGACACCAAGGTGCGCTGCGCCGAGATGGTGGCCAAGGCCAAGCTGGAGGCCCAGACCTACTGGGACGAGGTGTCCGCGCGGCTGGAGGAGTACTACCAGCAGCATAACGGTCTGCGGGAGCTGCTGCAGCGCACGCTGCAGCCCGTGGGTCGGGAGTAAGCTATGAAGAAGCAGGCAGAAAAACGGCAGGTCCCGGATGTGGACCGGCTGAAGGAGGAGCTCAAGCGCGAGCGGTATAAATACCGCTACATGGGCATGCTGCGCAGCACCGTCAGTACCCTTGTGGTGGTGGCGGCTCTGGCCATTCTGGTGGCCACGCTGTGGATGCCCGTGCTGCAGATCTACGGCTCGTCCATGACTCCCACGCTGGAGGAAGGGCAGATCGTGATCTCCGTAAAGGGCACCGATTTTCAGCAGGGCGATCTGGTGGCCTTCTATCTGGGCAACAAGCTGCTGGTCAAGCGGGTCATTGCGGGGCCTGCGGACTTTGTCAGCATTGCCGATGACGGCACCGTGTCGGTCAACGGACAGGTGCTGGACGAGCCCTATGTGGACGAGCTGGCGCTGGGACAGTGCGACCTGCTGTTCCCCTATCAGGTGCCGGATGAGCGGTATTTCCTCATGGGCGACCACCGCGCCACCTCGGTGGACAGCCGCAGCAGCGTGGTAGGCTGCGTGGCGGAGGAGCAGATCGTGGGCCGCATCGTGCTGCGCGTCTGGCCCCTTTCCCAGATGGGCGGCATCGAATGAGCCAAAAACACTTCCCGCAAGGAGAAGAGCTATGAACCGTGAACTGAAACAAAGCGCAGAGAAATACAGCGCCAAGCGAAAACGGCGTTCGGCCTGGAAAAAGGTCGTGGCCGCTTTGGGCTGCGTTGTGGTTTTCTGCACCACATATGCCCTGATCCTGCCGGCGCTGACGCTGGAAAAGGAGACGGTCTGCGGTCTGGAGGAGCACACCCACACCGAAAGCTGTTTCCGTCAGTTAACGGAGCGGACGGACAGCGTGCTGTCGTGCCGGCTGCCGGAGACGCAGGGCCACACCCACGCCGCGGCGTGCTTTGATGTCCAGCCGGTGTGCACACAGGAGGAGACGGAGGGCCACGTCCATACCGCCGCGTGCTTCGATGCTTCGCCGGTGTGCGGCAGCGAGGAGAGCGAGGGCCATGCCCACGGCGAGGACTGCTATGAGACCGTGGTGACCGCGCTGGATACCCAGGCGGTGACGTGCACGCTGAGCGAGGACGAAAACCACACCCACACCGCGCTGTGCTATGGCACATGGGAGCAGGTGTGCACCCTGAGCGAGCATGCCCACACCGACGCGTGCTATGCCGTCGAGCCGCAGCAGGACGAAGCGGTCGTGGCGGTGATGGCGCTTATTGACGCCATGCCCACCGCTGACGAGATCGAAGAGCAGCTGGCCGCGGCGCAGACGCAGGAGGCGTACAGCGATTACGGCAACGCCGTGGCGCAGCAGGGACGGCAGGCCTATGACGCCTATCTGGCCCTCAGCGAAGCCCAGCAGGCGCAGGTGACCAACCTTGACCGCCTGATGGAATCTTCCTGGCTGTGGAGCCGGGACACGCTGGATGTCAAGCGGGGCATCGAGGTCTGGCAGGTCAACGCGTATCAGGCGGATTCCTCCCATACCACGCTGCTGCGCGGCGGCAGCGCCGCTGACTACGGCATCAGCTTCGATTTCGAGTGGTGGAGCGCCATCGTGGTGGAGCAGAGTGCTTCCGGCACGCTGTACGTCTCGCAGGTGGTTACCGGTCAGAGCGACAAGCGCGCCTACGGTCCCACCACGGAAAACGGCTTCGTGCTGCTGGTCTGGTCCACCACCATCCCCTTTGACCAGCTGGATGTTTCGGTGGGCGACGCCGTGTCCGTGTCCTTTGACCACAGCGTGAGCGGCAGCTATAACGGCACCGCCTACGGTACCGTCACCTTTGCCGACGGCGCCTTCAAGCCCCATAAGGACAACACCGCCCAACTGGACGTTGTCCCCGGCGCCGATACCAACGGCCTCATCGAGGTCAACCTCTATGACTACGGCACCAACAGCAACGACCTTTACAACGCAAATCAAAAGT
>SVMH01000038.1 GCA_015067525.1 Oscillospiraceae bacterium
GGGCACGTGGCAATTCCGCAACTGAATGTAACATAGAAAGATTTCGCCCATCAGGTTTTCTTCGCCGGCAACGCTCGAAGCCTTCAGCCGAATATTATAGCTTTTCAAGATCGGATTTTACTACTTCTTCAGCGAAATCATAAAATGTCTGCAGCTTGGACATCCGCTTGTCCAGTGCCTCCCGCAAAGTAAGGGGTCCGTATGCCTCTTCCACCTGCTCGGGTGTCCACTCCTCGCGGATTTCTTTCATTATTTCAATAAAAGCTTCAATATCTTCTTTTTTCATTAAAGCACACCTCCGATGAAGCAAGTTACACGATGCAATTGTATGATTCATAGTTGGGAAAATCCCCCGGCTCATTCGAGCCGGGGGACAGAACGTTGCAAAGACTGATTTACTTCAGGCTTTCCTCAACAGCCACGGCCACAGCGACGGTAGCGCCGACCATGGGGTTGTTGCCCATGCCCAGGAAGCCCATCATTTCCACGTGGGCAGGCACGGAGGAGGAACCGGCGAACTGAGCATCGCTGTGCATACGGCCCATGGTATCGGTCATGCCGTAGCTGGCGGGACCGGCAGCCATGTTGTCGGGATGCAGGGTACGGCCGGTACCACCGCCGGAAGCGACGGAGAAGTACTTCTTACCCTGCTCGATGCACTCTTTCTTGTAAGTGCCGGCAACAGGATGCTGGAAACGGGTGGGGTTGGTGGAGTTACCGGTGATGGACACATCCACACCCTCGGCGTGCATGATGGCCACGCCCTCGCGGACATCGTCAGCGCCGTAGCAGCGGACGTTGGCGCGCTCACCCTCGCTGTAGCGGATCTCACGAACCACCTTCAGCTCACCGGTGAAGTAGTCAAACTGGGTCTGCACATAGGTGAAGCCGTTGATGCGGCTGATGATCTGAGCGGCGTCCTTGCCCAGACCGTTCAGGATCACGCGCAGGGGCTCCTTGCGGGCCTTGTTGGCGTTCTTGGCAATACCGATGGCGCCCTCGGCGGCGGCGAAGGACTCGTGGCCGGCCAGGAAGGCGAAGCACTTGGACTCCTCGCTCAGCAGCATGGCGCCCAGATTACCGTGGCCCAGACCGACCTTGCGGTCCTCGGCAACGGAGCCGTCGATGCAGAAGGCCTGCAGGCCCACGCCGATCATCTTGGCGGCCTCGGCGGCGGTCTTGACGCCGGCCTTCAGAGCGATGGCGGCGCCGACGGTATAAGCCCAGCAAGCGTTTTCAAAGCAGATGGGCTGGATGCTCTTGGTGATCTCATAGGGATCGAAACCCTGAGCCTGGCAGATCTCGCGGCACTCCTCCACGGAGCTGATGCCATACTGAGCGAGGACGCCGTTGATCTTATCGATTCTTCTTTCGTAGCTTTCAAACAGTGCCATTATCTCGTCCTCCTCTTATTCGTGGCGGGGGTCAATATACTTGGCGGCGCCGTCGAACTGACCGTAGTGGCCCTTGGCCTTCTCGATCGCGACGTTGGCGTCATCGCCCTTCTTAATGAAGTCCATCATCTTGCCCAGGCTGATGAACTCATAGCCGACGATCTCGTTGTCGGCGTTCAGAGCCACGCGGGTGACGTAACCCTCGGCCATCTCCAGATAGCGGGGGCCCTTTTCCTTGGTGGCGAACATGGTGCCCACCTGGCTGCGCAGGCCCTTGCCCAGGTCTTCCAAAGAAGCGCCCACGGACAGGCCGCCCTCGGAGAAAGCGGACTGGGTGCGGCCGTAGACGATCTGCAGGAACAGCTCGCGCATGGCGGTGTTGATGGCGTCGCACACCAGGTCGGTGTTCAGAGCCTCCAGCAGGGTCTTGCCGATGAGGATCTCGGAAGCCATGGCGGCGCTGTGAGTCATACCGGAGCAGCCGATGGTCTCCACCAGAGCCTCTTCAATGATGCCGTCCTTCACGTTCAGGGTCAGCTTGCAGGCGCCCTGCTGAGGAGCGCACCAGCCGATACCGTGAGTGAAGCCGGAGATGTCGGAGATTTGCTTGGCCTGAACCCACTTGCCCTCTTCGGGAATGGGAGCCGGACCGTGATAAGCGCCCTTGGCGACGGGGCACATATGCTGAACCTCGGTCGTATAGATCATGATGACGATTTCCTTTCTCTATGGTTTTTTGAGGATCAAAAAATAACGTTATTATTATAACAAAGTCTTGGCGGCTTTGCAATAAACATCCCAACCGTTCCATGCAGTAAATTCTGGCGGAAACGGCAGATTTTTTGGTGGATTTAACGGCGTTTATCTGGCCACAAAGCCGATCTTGCGGTAGACCTTGCTGAGGGTCTTGTTGGCCAGATACTGGGCATGAGCAGCGCCCTCTTTGTACACGCTCTCCAGATAGGCCTTATCCTTCATGATGCGCTCGCTCTCCTCGCGGATGGGACGCATCAGCTCCACCACAGCCTCACCGACAGCAGGCTTGAACACGCCATAGCCCTGACCGGCAAACTCGGCCTCCGCTTCCTCCAGCGTCTTGCCGGTGGCGGTGCAGTAGATGGTCAGCAGGTTGGAGATACCGGCCTTGTTGACCTTGTCGTACTTCACAGCCATCTCGCAGTCGGTGACGGCACGCTTGAACTTGCGCATGATGTCCTCGGGCTTATCCATCAGGAACACGCAGCCGTCGGGATCGGACTTGCTCATCTTGTTTTCGGGATTGCCCAGACTCATGACGCGGGCGCCCATCTTGGGGATGAAGGATTCGGGCACGGTGAAGGTATCGCTGTAGACGCCGTTGAAGCGCTGGGCGATATCGCGGCACAGCTCCACGTGCTGGCGCTGGTCCTCACCCACGGGCACCAGATCTGCCTGATACAGCAGGATGTCGGCGGCCATCAGCACGGGGTAAGTAAAGAGGCCCGAGGTGATGTTGTCAGCATGCTGCTGCGATTTGGCCTTGAACTGCGTCATGCGGCTCAGCTCACCAAACTGGGTATAGCAGCCCAGAACCCAGCCCAGCTCCGCGTGCTGGGGCACATGGCTCTGGATGAACATGATGTTCTTCTTCGGATCCAGACCGCAGGCAATATACTGGGCCAGCTGGGACACGCTGCGGCGGCGCAGCGTAGCGGGATCCTGACGCACCGTGATGGCGTGCATGTCCACGATGCAGTACAGGCACTCATACTCGTCCTGCAGGGCCACCCAGTTCTTGATGGCGCCCATATAGGAACCCAGCGTCAGCTCACCGCTGGGCTGGATGCCGCTGAAAATTCTTTTTTTCTTGATGATCTTTTCTTCCATTATTAACGACCTCGCCTTCTGTCATACCGGAAATTTGCGGTATGCAGCACTTTTTCGGCGCGCCAAAACAGGCACGCCTATAAAATCATCTTATACTACCACGGTTCTGCGAAAAAAGCAACTAATGCACGGAAGATTATTGACTTTCCTTCTCATTTAATTATAATATATGTGTGAAAATTTTGCGTACTTACCAATTTCTGTCATATACAGGAGGAACGACACATGACTGTTGACCGTCAGTATTTTGAGGCTATGGAAGCCAAGATCCCCCACGGCAAGGTGCGTACCCGCTTTGCCCCCTCCCCTACCGGTTATATGCACGTGGGCAATCTGCGCACGGCCCTGTATACCTGGCTGATCGCCCGCAACGCCGGCGGCACCTTTATTCTGCGCATTGAGGATACCGATCAGGGCCGTCTGGTGGACGGCGCTGTGGATGTGATCTACCGCACCATGGCCGAATGCGGCCTGAATCACGACGAAGGTCCCGATGTGGGCGGCCCCGTGGCTCCCTACATCCAGTCCGAGCGCCGCGATACCTACGGCAAGTATGCCAAGCTCCTGGTAGAGCTGGGCCACGCCTACTACTGCTTCTGCGAAAAGAGCGAATCCGAAGAGGATTCCGGTGAATTTGGCCGTGCCGCCGATCCCTGCCGCGATCTGAGCGCTGAGGAAGTGGCCGCCAAGCTGGCCGCCGGCATGCCCTATGTCATCCGCCAGCGCATTCCCGAAGGCAGCACCACCTTCCACGACGCCATCTTCGGTGACATCACTGTGGACAACAGCACGCTGGACGATCAGGTGCTGCTCAAGCGCGACGGCCTGCCTACCTACAACTTCGCCAATGTCATTGACGACCATCTGATGGGCATCACCCACGTGGTGCGCGGCAGCGAGTACCTCTCCTCCGCCCCCAAGTATAACCTGCTGTACCAGGCCTTCGGCTGGGAGATCCCCACCTATGTCCACTGCAGCCCCGTGATGCGCGATCAGCAGCACAAGATGTCCAAGCGCCACGGCGATCCCTCCTACGAAGATCTCAAGGCACAGGGCTATCTGACCGAGGCCATCCTCAACTATGTGGCTCTGCTGGGCTGGTCTCCCAAGGGTGAGCAGGCCGAGCAGGAGATCTTTACTCTCGCCGAGCTTGTAAAGGCCTTCGACATGACCGGCATTTCCAAGTCCCCCGCTATCTTTGACCGGGCCAAGCTGGATCATTTCAACGCTGTTTACCTGCGCAGCATGGCTCCCGAGGCCTTTGCCAAGGTGGCCGAGCCCTATATCCGCCAGAGCGTAAAGGATGAGCGCTATGACGCCGCCGCCATCGCCGCCGTGCTGCAGGCACGCTGCGAGAAGCTGACGGATATCCCCGAGAAGGTGGATTTCTTCGACGCGCTGCCTGAGTATGATGTGGAGTTCTTCACCAACAAGAAGTCCAAGACCAATCCCGAAGTCTCTCTGGCTATGCTCAACGCCGCCATTCCCGTTCTGGAGGCTCTGGAGCAGTGGACCAACGAGTCCGTGCATGATGCCCTCATCGGCCTTGCCCAGCAGCTGGAGGTCAAAAATGCCACGCTGATGTGGCCCGTGCGCATTGCTGCCGCCGGCAAGCTGGTGACTCCCGGCGGCGCCGTGGAGATCTGCCAGATCCTCGGCAAGGATGAGACCGTCCGCCGCCTGCGTGCAGGCGCTGCCAAGCTGCAGGCATGATGAAGTGGCTAAAAGAACAAAACCGGCTGACGCGTGAATTTATCCGCGGCGACTTTGCATCCACCCTCTGGATGGCCGGTGTGGCCTTTGGCGTGCTGATGGTGCTGGGTCTGGTACTCGGTCTCTTTATGGAAGAGCTTGTGGAATTCTTTGTGGGCATGTTTTCCGGAAATATCGCCAACAGCGGTATTATGGATGAAAACGGCACCATCCACATGCTGCCCCTGCTCTTCAATAACCTGCGCGCCTCCGTTCTCACCATCTGCTATGGCCTGATCCCCTTTTTGTTTCTCCCCGCCCTGTCGCTGGGCATCAATTCCCTGCTGGTTGGATTTTTTGCCGCGTATTATCTGACCAATGGCATGTCCATGCTGTATTTCTTCGCGGCCATCATCCCCCACGGCATTGTGGAGTTCCCCGCGCTGGTCGTTTCCATTGCGCTGGGCCTGTATCTGTGCCGCGTCATCAATGACTATGCCCGCCACAGCACCAAAGGCGCCGTTAAGGCCGCAGTGGTCAACATTCTGCGCGTCTTCTGCCTGCGCACCACGCCTATGTTTATTCTGGCATCGGTCATTGAAAGTTTTGTGACCCCCTGGATCCTCACACTTATCTAACACGCCGCGTCTGCGGTGAAAGGAGCCCATTATGAACAAGACAACAAATATTCCCGAGCTGTTCGGCAGTATGGTATTCAACGATGAACAGATGCGCCAGCGTCTGGATGAGAAGACCTATACCGCCTTGCAGCAATGTCTGGTTCAGGGCATTTCGCTGGATCGAGCGCTTGCCACGCAGATCGCCGCCGTGATGAAGGACTGGGCCATTGAAAAGGGTGCCACCCATTACACCCACTGGTTCCAGCCCATGACCGGCTTTACCGCCGAGAAGCACGACAGCTTCATCGCGCCCGCCGGCAAGGGTAAGATCATCATGGAGCTGTCCGGCAAGGAGCTCTCCCGCGGTGAGGCCGACGCCTCCTCCTTCCCCTCCGGCGGTCTGCGCGCCACCTTTGAGGCCCGCGGCTATACCGCATGGGATCCCACGTCTTATGCCTTTGTCAAGGACAAGACCCTCTACATCCCCACCATTTTCTGCTCTTACAGCGGCGATACGCTGGATAAAAAGACGCCGCTGCTGCGCTCCATGCGGCTGCTGGACCGCGAGTGTATCCGCATTCTGCGGCTGTTCGGCAACACGGAAGCGACCCACGTGATCCCGCAGGTCGGCCCTGAACAGGAGTATTTCCTGATCGATAAAGAGGCCTATCGGCGCCGCGAGGATCTGAAATTCTGCGGCCGTACCTTGTTCGGTGCCAAACCGCCCAAGGGTCAGGAGCTGGATGACCACTACTACGGCGCCATCAAACCCCGTGTGGCAGCGTTCATGCATGAGCTGGATCACGAGCTGTGGAAGGTAGGCGTGCTGGCCAAAACGGAGCACAACGAAGCTGCGCCCGCCCAGCACGAGATCGCCCCTATTTACACCGACGCCAACACCGCCTGTGACCACAACCAGCTGACCATGGAGCTGCTCAAGCGCGTAGCTGACCGCCACGGTCTGGTATGCCTTCTGCACGAGAAGCCCTTTGACGGCGTCAACGGCAGCGGTAAACACAACAACTGGTCTCTGGCCACCAACACCGGCGAGAACCTGCTCAAGCCCGGCCAGACCCCCAGCCAGAACGCCCAGTTCCTGCTGTTTCTGGCGGCATTTATCAAAGGTGTGGATGAGTATCAGGAGATGCTGCGCTGCTGCGTTTCCTATCCCGGCAACGACCACCGTCTGGGCGGCTACGAGGCACCTCCCGCCATTGTATCCATCTTCCTCGGCGCGGAGCTGACGGCGATCTTGGAATCCATCATCGCCGGACGGGATTATGTGGATATCTCCAAGAGAAAGCTGGAGATCGGCGTAGACACCCTGCCGGAGATCCCGCAGGACACCACCGACCGCAACCGCACCTCTCCTCTGGCCTTTACCGGCAACAAGTTTGAATTCCGTATGCTGGGCTCCTCCCAGTCCATTGCCAGCCCCAACGTGGTGTTCAACACCATTATGGCTGAAGAACTGGGCCGCTTCGCCGACCGTCTGGAACGGAGCGAGAACTTCCGCGAGGAACTGGCCGCTCTTCTGCATGAGACCTTTAAGGCCCATCAGCGCATTATCTTTGACGGCAACGGCTACGGCGAGGCGTGGATCGAAGAAGCCAAGCGGCGCGGTCTTGCCAATCTGCGCGACACGGTGGACTGCATGCCCGCCTACATCGACCCAAAAAACGTGGAGCTGTTCACCAAGCACGGCATCCTGACCAAGGCTGAGATGCATGCCCGTTACGAGATCCATCTGGAAAACTACTGCAAGGTGACCACCATCGAGTCCAACACGCTGCTGGATATGGTACAGCGCGAGATCCTGCCTGCGGTGCTGCGCTACTCCGACGAGCTGGCCGGTACCATTCTGCGCAAGCGCAAAACCACGGTGGCCTCCTGCGTTGCCGAGGAAAAGCTGTTGGCACACATTTCTGCTCTGTCCGATCGGCTATACGAGCTTTGCGCACAGATGAAGGTACATCTGGCCGGCGCTCCCGCTGTGGATGGCGGCATTGAAGCTGCCCGCTACTACCGCGATAAGGTCTTCGCCTGCCAGAGCGATATGCGCCGCGTGGTCAGCGAGCTGGAAAGCTGTACCTCTGCCGCCCATTGGCCCTATCCCACCTACGCTGACATTCTGTTCTCCGTTTAAACAGCAAGAGCCGCAAGGAAACTTTCCTTGCGGCTCTTTTTTATTATTGTTCTCTGCGGCAGCACTGGACGTAATGCACTACCAAACAGCCCAGATAAAAAATGCTGATATAACCGAACACGGGGAAGATCACACCGATCAAATCACCAAATCCGCCGAGACTGCCCAGCCAGATCAGGGCCGCCAGCACCGCCAGCACTGGCTTGCGGCGGGGTTTCAGAACCTCCCATTTGTGTTCCAGATATACCACCAGCGCCACCAGCGAGGCCAACGCATTGCAGAACATACCCAGCAGCAGCATTACACCGTAGCAACCACCCAGCATTGGGTTCAATTCACTGGCCAGCGCCACCATGGGAAGCTCTGCCTGTGCGGCAACACGGTAAACGGCCAGCGAGGTAAGGATACTGAAAGCGACACCCACCAACATCAGTCCCGCCATCAGCATACCGCCAAACACGGTTCCCTTCTTCCTGACCAGCTTGCCCACCGGCGTGACAATGCCGATCGCACCCAGCATATTATAGGCAACATACGTCAGCGCCGCCACAAACCAGTTGGGCATCAACGGATTGGTGTTGACCATCTCCAACGTCAGCACGTCACTCACACCGAAGCGGCAGAACGCGGCAATGGCGAAGATCAGTGTTGCCACCACCAAAAGCGGCACCAGCGCGGAGAATGCGCCTACCATACCCGAAACACCCCAGATAGCGATCAGGGCCACCACAACAGCAAAGACTCCGTCACCGATCCACGTAGGGATGTGCAGAAGCTGCTCCAGCATAGCACCTACACCGGCGGTCATAATGGTGACCACACCCAGCAGAAATAGTGCCTCGATCGCGCCGGTGGCTTTGCGCAGCCACGGGATGTTCCAGGGCACCAGCACACGGTCCATCTCTTCAATGCCGCTCATTTGGGTGATGCGCACCAGCAGGACGCCGAAAGCGACAAACAGCGCCGCCGCTACCGCGAAACCAAGGTAACCCCAGTTGCCGAACGAACCAAAAAACTGCCACAGCTCCTGGCCGGATACGAAACCCGCACCTAAAAAACAGCCTACATAAGTAAAAGAAAGGGATAAACTGCGAATCTCTTTCATGTCCCTGACTCCGTTTCTCTAAAATGCACGGTATGTAGTATATCGTCCATGTCATTTTTCGTCAAGGCCACGGCGGAAAATTGCCGCGGCAGGACACATCCTGCATTGACGATGAGCGTCAAAATCAGTATAATAAGCAAGTACACAAATTAAGGAGGATATCCTATGATTTCTAATATTACCGCACTTCGTGCTGCCGCCAAAGAGGGCACGCCCGGCGTTATTTCCGTTGCCGCTGCCCATGACGACGTGGTGATCGAGGCCATCGTTGCAGCCCGTAAGGAAGGCTTGGTCACGCCTATTCTGGTGGGCCACGTGGAGGAGATCCGCGCTCTGCTGTCCGAGCTGGGCGAAGATCCCGATATGTACGAGATGATCGCCGCCGACGAGGACACGGACTGCGCTGCCAAAGCCGTGGCTCTGTGCGCCGAAGGAAAGGCCGATTTCCTGATGAAAGGCATCCTGGGAACAGCTGACATTATGCGTGCCGTCTTTAAGAAAGAAGGCGGTCTGCGGACCGGCCGACTGACGTCCCACGTTATGCTCTTCCAGTCCGCGGAATCCGACAGATTTCTACTGATGACCGACGGCGGCCTGAACACCTTCCCCACGCTGGAGCAGAAAGCTGACATTCTGGAAAATGCCGCCATGGTCTTGCAGGCTCTGGGCTACGAGAAGATCTACGCCTCCTGTATCTGTGGCGCAGAGACTGTTAACCCCAAGGTCCAGTCTACGGTGGATGCCGACGCCCTGAGCAAGATGACAGACCGCTGGGCGAAGTATAATATGACCGTCATCGGTCCTGTGGCGCTGGACCTGGCACTGAGCAAAGAGGCCTGCCATCACAAGCGCTTTGAGGCGGAAGGCGCTGGCGAAGCCGATATTATCCTGATGCCCAATTATGAGATGGGCAACGGCATCTACAAATCCGCTGCCATTTTCGGCAACATCAGAAGTGCCGGCAACATTGTGGGTGCCAAGGTGCCCATCGTGCTGGTTTCCCGCTCCGATAACGCCGACTCCAAGCTGTCCTCCATCGCTCTGGGAAGCGTACTGGCGGCCAGAATGAAGACGTTCCAATAACAGGAGGTATCTATTATGGTCAATCAAACCTGTCATCAGCTGGGCACTGCCCCGTCTGTGATCCGCGAACTGTTTGCCTACGGTCTGCAGCAGGCCGCCGTTGTAGGTAAAGAGAATGTGTTTGACTATTCTCTGGGCAATCCCAGCATTCCCGCGCCTGCCAAAGTGAATCAAGCCATCTGTGACATTATCCACGAGGTGGACTCCATCCAGATCCACGGCTATTCTATGGCAGCCGGCTTTGATGCTGCCCGTCAGGCCATTGCCGACAATCTGAACCAGCGTTTTGCTCTGGGTGTCAAGGCTTCCGAGCTGTTTCTCACCTGCGGCGCCGCCCCTGCGCTGATCAGCGTCATCAAAGCGCTGGCCGTTACACCCGACAGCGAGATCATGGCCGTTGCCCCCTTCTTCCCCGAGTATCGCCCCTTTGTGGAGTCTAACGGCGCCAAGCTGGTGGTTGTCCCCGCCGACACCGAGGCTTTCCAGATCGATCTGAGCGCCTTGGAGCAGCGCATCTCCCCCAACACGCAGGGCATC
The DNA here is from genome assembly GCA_015067525.1 of Oscillospiraceae bacterium. Lineage (GTDB taxonomy): Bacteria > Bacillota > Clostridia > Oscillospirales > Oscillospiraceae > Vescimonas. The sequence continues at coordinate 10,444 of SVMH01000038.1, forward strand.
ATCATCAACTCCCCCAACAATCCCTCTGGCGTGGTATACACCCGCCAGACGCTGCAGGCACTTGCCGACTTGCTGACGCGCAAGGGTGAGGAATATGGCCACCCCATCTACATCATCGCCGACGAGCCTTACCGTGAGCTGGTCTACGGCAATGTGGAGGTACCCTTCATCCCCACCATCTATCCCAACACCATCGTCTGCTATTCCTACTCTAAGTCCCTCTCCCTGCCCGGCGAGCGTATCGGCTACGTGTACGTCCCCGCTTTTGCCGCCGACAGCGCCGCTGTTTACGCCGCTGTTGCCGGCGCCGCCCGCGCCATGGGCCATGTGTGCCCGCCCACGCTGATGCAGCTGGTGATCGCGCGCTGCGCCGACGAGATGCCGGACCTGGCCGCCTATGATGAAAACCGTACGCTTTTGTACAACGCTCTGACGGAAATGGGTTACAGCTGTGCCAAACCGGACGGCGCCTTCTATCTCTTTGTCAAGGCGCCCAACGGCGATGCCAACGCCTTCTCCCAGAAGGCAAAGCTGGAGCACAATCTGCTGGTGGTGCCCGGCGACGGCTTCGGCTGCCCCGGCTATCTGCGGCTTTCCTACTGCGTATCCAACGAGATGATCCGGCGGTCCCTGCCGGCATTCAAGGCCATGATGGAAAGCTATTGCTAAATCAATGAGCGGCACGGACTTCCGTGCCGCTTTTTCTGTGGTAAATTCCTATTGCAATCCCCAGTATTTCTCTCTATAATAGCAAATATGTTTGAAGAAAAAGAGGTGTTTGCGCTATGAGCAAGGTCTACATTCCCGAAGGCTACAGAACGCCGCTCTCCGTGTATGAGATGCAGCGAGCCATTGAATTCATCAAGAGCAATTTCCAGGTGAACCTGGGCAATGCGCTGAATCTGCGCCGTGTGTCCGCTCCCCTGTTTGTCAACGAGAATTCGGGTCTGAACGACAACCTCAACGGCACCGAGCGCCCTGTTCAGTTCGATGTGCCCGATGTGGGCGCCAACGCACAGGTGGTGCACTCTCTGGCCAAGTGGAAGCGCCTGGCGCTGAAGCGCTATGAGTTCCACGAGGGCAAGGGTCTTTTCACCGACATGAACGCCATCCGCCGTGATGAGGAAGTGGACAACATCCACTCTATTTACGTGGACCAGTGGGACTGGGAGAAGATCATCTCCCGCGAAGAGCGCACGGTGGAATATCTCAAGCAGGCTGTCCGCGCTATCGTGGGCGCTGTGTGTGAGACCAACGAGGCGCTGCAGATCGCCTTCCCCAGCCTGCACACGAAGCTGGACCGAAATGTCTACTTCATCACCGCGCAGGAACTGGAGGACCGCTACCCCGACCTGACGCCCAAGGAGCGGGAAAACGCCATCTGCCGTGAGCACCATACCGTGTTCCTTATGCAGATCGGCGGTAAGCTGAACCGTTCCGGCCAGCCTCATGACGGCCGCGCGCCTGACTACGATGACTGGCAGCTCAACGGCGACATTCTCATGTGGAATGAAGTGCTGGGCCACGCTTTTGAGATCTCCTCCATGGGTATCCGCGTGGATGAAGAATCCATGGACCGCCAGCTGCGTGAGCGCGGCTGCGACGATCGCCGTGAGCTTCCCTTCCACAAAATGCTGCTGAGCGGCCAGCTGCCTCTGACCATCGGCGGCGGCATCGGCCAGTCCCGTCTGTGCATGCTGATGATCGCCACCTGCCACATCGGCGAAGTCCAGTCCAGCCTCTGGGATCAGGACACCATCGACACGTGCGAAAAGGCCGGCATCATGCTCCTGTAAAAAAAGAAGCGCCATCCGTCCGGATGGCGCTTTTTCTTATTCCTGTTCTGCCTGCGGCGCATCAAAGCTGCGGCTCAGTTCCTGCAGCTGCCACTGCATATGCTCAAAGCCGGACAGATCCGGCTGAGCCACCAGCTCCTGCGCGGCCTGCAGCTTCTGGGCGAACTGACCGCTCAGTTCGGCATAATGGCTCTTGGCCTGCTCGCACCAGGCGTTCTGCTCCTCGATCATCCGGCGCAGCTGGGCGATCGCAGCGGCGCGGAACTCCTCCGTGCGGCGGTGGGCACTGATCTCGATATCGGCAATGTGCTCCTTCAAGGACTGATAATCCGCAGCCTGTGCGCGCAGCTCGTCAGCCTCCTGCTGCAGCTTCTGCAGCTGTTCGGTCAGTTCCTGCACCTGACGCTGCAGTGCGGTGGCCTGCTCAGCCTGCTGCGAGCGCTCCTGAAACTGTTCGCGCATAACGCGCAGTTCAGCGTCCATATTCTGATTCGCCTGCCGCAGTTCGTTGTTCTCACTTTCCAGCGCCTCGATCCGCTCACGGCTCTCGCGGGAGCTCTTTTCGATGAAAGCCACCACGTCTTCCCGGTCGAATCCGCCGAACAGGCAGGTCTTGAAATTCGCGCTCATAACCATTCCTCCGCAAAACAGTTCTATTTTTACCTACCATAGCACAAATTCCGACACTTGACAAGACGGAAGAAAAAAATCGCAAAAATCTAAAATTTCCTCTTGCATTTTCCTTTCTCGTGTGGTAATATGATTAAGCTGTCTGTGAGACAAGCGCCGTTAGCTCAGCTGGATAGAGCGTCTGGCTACGGACCAGAAGGTCAGGAGTTCGAATCTCTTACGGCGTGCCAAAGCCCTGCATCGCAAGGTGCAGGGCTTTGTTTTTTGCCAAATACAGGAAAAAAGGAATGGCTTGCGCCATTCCTTTTTTGATCAGTCATCCAGCGGGACCAGCTCACCCAACACCACATAGCGGGCGTCATTATACTCGTACGTGCAGGTAGAGAGCGTCACAACTTTATGGGTAGGATAGTCGATGGGCGAATCAAAGGTGGAGTTTGCAATGCAGGCCTTGATCACATCCTCAGAGGGATTGAAATCGTAGATATCGCCGATGCTGTCCACGACACAGCCGGCAAACAAGTCCAGTCGGTAGTTCTGCTCCGGCGTCATGATGTACATGTAGGGATGCTCATCATAGAAGCTCTGCTGCTTATAGTCGATCACAGCATGGAACATACCGCCGCTTTTCATATTGTGTCCGTAGATCAGCGTGTTTGGGTCGCTGAAATCAGCACTGTTCTGGTAATCCATAAAAATGGTACCGTTATTGTTCCATGTACCATCCAGCAGACGGTAGAGATAGTAGTCGTTGTCGCGGCCCTGCACAATGGGATAATTGATCTTGGTGTTGGGACAATAGATCCAAGCAACGATATCATCATTCAGTTCCGACACTGCCTCAAAGTCTACCTCAATGCGCTCAGGGTCGCCCTGCGTCTCGTTGTCGTTATCCGTATCCAGCGTGCCGTCGGGATCCTCCGTACCGCTGACAAAAGACGAGGCATCATCCAGCACCTTGTCACTGCGCACTTTTTCCATCCAGTACGAACCCAGCTTGTATGCCGAAAAAGCGAACACGCAAATCAGCACAGCAAGGATCGTATAGTAAACAGGTTTTTTCATGGTAACTACCCTCCTTCGGGAATTGAGCTTATTTTAACAGATTTTCTTCCCATATGCAAGACGGTACGGTAAATGTCCCGATGCTGCATTTTGTCCTTTACTAACAGGCTGTTTTGCTGTAAAATAGATGTAAATATTTAAAGGAGCGACTGGTTATGATCTATTTTAACAGTGACTATCTGGAAGGCGCCCATCCCGCTATTATGGATAAGCTGGTGCAGACCAATATGGAGCAGACCATCGGCTACAGCTGCGATGAGTACTGCGAGTCTGCCCGCGAGAAAATCAAAGCTGCCTGCCAGGCTCCCGAGGCCGATGTCCACTTCCTCGTGGGCGGCACGCAGACCAACACCACGGTGATCTCCTCCATCCTGCGCCCCTATCAGGGTGTTTTGACCGCCGTCAGCGGCCACATCAACTGCCACGAGACCGGCGCTATCGAGTCCACCGGCCACAAGGTCATCGCACTGGACAGCGATAACGGTAAGATCACCGCCAAGCAGGTGGAAGACTACTATCTATGGCAGCAGAACGATGAGAGCGTGGAGCACATCGTGCAGCCCGGCATGGTCTATATTTCCCACCCCACCGAGGGCGGCACGCTGTACACTAAAGCGGAGCTGACTGAGATGTACGAGACCTGCCGTAAGCACGGCCTGCCCTTGTTTATTGACGGTGCCCGTCTGGGCTACGGTCTGACCTCCGACTCCTCCGATTTGACGCTGCCGGAGCTGGCCCGCCTGTGCGATGTATTCTACATCGGCGGCACCAAGATCGGCGCCCTGTTCGGTGAGGCCGTGGTGATCATGAACCCTGCACTGAAGAAGGATTTCCGCTACATGATCAAGCAGCGCGGCGGTATGCTGGCCAAGGGCCGGCTGCTGGGCATCCAGTTTGACGTGCTGTTTACCGACGATCTCTACCTGAAGATCGCCCGCCATGCCAACGAAATGGCGTATCAGGTGCGTGAAATTTTCGTTTCCAACGGCTATTCCATGCTCTTTGAGTCTGATACCAACCAGCAGTATCCCATTATGTCGGACGAGGAACTGGCCATCATCGGCCAAAACTTCGGCTACGAGTACTGGACACGGGTGGACGAGACCCATTCCGGCGTGCGCTTCTGCTCCAGCTGGGCCACCACGCAGGAGAACGTGGACGCGCTGCGTGAAGCAGTTGCCGCATTGAAAAAATAAAACCTTCCGGAGGTTTCCATGACCAAATTTTACGAAAGCAGGGACGCCGAAGCACTGCTGCAGCAGGCAGGCCTGTTGGTGCAGGGCGCCAAAGCCGCCCTTCGTTTTACCGGTATTTCCAACAACTCCAAGGAGACACAGGCCGGCGACCTGTTCATCTGCAAGGGCTTTGGCTTCAAGCCGGAATATCTGAAAATGGCCGCCGAAAACGGCGCAGTCTGTTATCTCGGTGAGCAGGAAATTCCCGACGTTGCCCTCCCCTTCCTGCAGGTAAAGGATTCCCGCAAGGCCCAGAGCCTGCTGGCCCGCTGGTTCTACGGCAATCCCTCGGATGCCTTCCGGCTGGTAGGCGTTACCGGCACCAAGGGAAAAACCACCACCGTGCACATGGTACACGCGGTAATGGATGCGGTGGCCGGTCAGCGCACCGGCGTTGTGTCCGGCATCGAGCGCTATGTGGGTGGACAGGTCATGCCTTCCCATCTGACCACGCCGGAGTCGCTGGAGCTGCAGAAGCTCTTTGCCGACGCCCGCGACAACAAGCTCCCCATCGTCACGGCGGAGATCTCCAGCCAGGCGTATAAGGTAGACCGTGTCTACGGCCAGCATTTTGATTACGGTGTCTTCCTCAACATCGGCATGGACCACATCTCTCCCTACGAGCACCCCGATATGGAGGACTATCTGGCCTGCAAGACGGCACTGCTGGAAAACAGCACCGTAGGCGTTCTCTGCCGGGATATCGACCATTTTGAGCAGGTCTATCAGGCCGCTAAAGCCAAGTGTGAGCGCGTCTGCCTGATCGGTGCTGAGCCGGACTGCGACTTCCGCTTCCACGATGTGCAAAAGCTGCGCCGCGGCTACAGCTTCCTCGTGACGGAACGGGAGTCTGGCGAGACCCATGAATACTCCACCGCTATGGACGGCAGCTTCAACATCAAAAACGCCGTTTGCGCCATCGCCATCGGCCGCATGATGGGCGGCTCTCCCAATGCGATTGCGGCGGCGCTGCAGGATCTGATGGTAGCCGGCCGCGGCGACATGTATACCGACAGCGACATTACCGTGTTTGTCAACTACATGCACAACGGCATCAGCTGTCAGGCTGTTCTGGAAGGTCTGCAGCAGGACTATCCCGGCGCGTATATCACGGTACTCATCGGCGTTGCCGGACACCGCTCTCCCCAGCGTCTGCAGGACGTGGGCGAGATCTGCGGCAAATATGCCGACCGCATCTTCTTCACCACGGTGAACCCCGACTTTGATGACCCGCAGGAGCTGGGTGACCGCCTTGCAGCGGCGGCAGCCGGCGGCAAAGCCGAGATCACGGTGGAGACTGACCGGGCAAAGGCGGTGGAACAGGCCATCCTGCAGGCTCCCACCGGCTCTTTGGTGGTGCTGGCCGGCAAGGGCACCGAGGACACCCAGCGCGTCCGCGGTGAGCATGTGCCCTATGAATCCGACCCCGTTATTGCACGGCGCGTTCTGCCGCTGCGCAACGCCAAACCCATGAAATAATAAAAAGATGCCTGCATCGCAGGCATCTTTTTATTGTTCGACGCGCTTAGCTGACAGGTCAAGGACCTTTACACCGATTCCCTTCTCTGCCGCCTTTTTATTTACTTTGTTCACGATTAGCGATTTCTTTTCCTGCAGCAGCTGCAGCAGGAATTCGTCCCGCTTTTCCTGACTCATGCTTTTGAGCATCTGGCGGGCCACGCCGTGCAAGCCTTCCTTGTTGCGGCCAATCAATGCCAGAAAGCCGCCCTTGGCTTCCAGCTTTTCTGCCGCCAGCGGCAGCAGCAGCTCCACCAGCGAATCGTAATCGATGTCATCCAGCAAAATACGCACTTCCAACATGGATATGACCTCCCTTGCAAACGGAGAACAGCGCCGGAAGAATGCTTCCGGCGCTGTTGTTGTGATAGGTTACGCCTTGGGGCCGGCAGCCACGACCTCAGCGCTCATGTGGGTGTACTTCTTGAAGTTCTCCACAAAGCTCTTGGCCAGTTCCTTAGCCTTGGCAGCATAAACAGTCTTGTCTTCCCAAGTGTTCTCGGGGATCAGCAGCTCATCAGGAACGCCGGCCACCTTGGTAGGCACGGCCACGCCGAAGAAGGGATCGGTGACGAACTCGCCCTTTTCCAGATCGCCGTTGAGGGCAGCGGTAACCATGGCGCGGGTGTAGCTGAGCTTGGTGCGCTTTCCGGTGCCGTTCCAGCCGGTGTTGACCAGATACACATTGGCGCCGGACTTCTCCACCTTGTCTGCCAGCATAGCGGCATAGACAGAGGGATCCAGAGGCAGGAAGGGCTCGCCGAAGCAGGTAGAGAACGTGGGCACGGGAGAGGTAATGCCGATCTCGGTACCGGCCAGCTTGGAGGTAAAGCCGGAGACGAAATAGTACATGGCCTGATTCTTGTCCAGCTTGGAGATGGGGGGCAGTACGCCGTAGGCGTCGGCCGTCAGGAAGATCACGGTCTTGGGAGTGCCGCCCACGCCGTCCAGCTTGGCGTTGTTGATATACTCGATGGGATAGCCCACGCGGGAGTTCTCCGCCAGAGAGTCGTCATCAAAGTCGAACTCGCGGGTCTCGGGATCCATCACCACGTTCTCCACCAGAGCGCCGAACTTGATGGCGCGGAAGATGTCGGGCTCCTTCTCCTCGGACAGGTTGATGCACTTGGCATAGCAGCCGCCTTCGAAGTTGAACACGGAGTCATCGGCCCAGCCGTGCTCATCGTCGCCGATCAGCATGCGGTTGGGGTCAGCAGACAGCGTGGTCTTGCCGGTACCGGACAGGCCAAAGAACACAGCGGCGTCGCCGTCCTTACCGATGTTGGCGGAGCAGTGCATGGGGAACACGCCCATCTTGGGCAGGACATAGTTCATCACGGAGAACACGGACTTCTTGATCTCACCGGCATACTGGCTGCCGCAGATGATGACCATCTTCTCCTCATAGTCCACCAGAATGGCGGCCTCGCTGCGGGTACCGTCGATCTCGGGGATGCACTTGAAGCCGGGAGCGGCAATGATGGTGTAGTCAGCCTCGAAAGCTGCCAGCTGCTCGGCAGTGGGACGGCGCAGCAGCTGATGGATGAACAGATTCTGGCTGGCCAGCTCGTTGATGATACGGAAGCCCTTCATATACTTGGGGTCAGCGCCGGCAAAACCGTCAAAGATGAAGATCTCCTTGTTCTGCAGATAAGCGATGACCTTGGACTTGATGGCCTCATACTTGGCTCTTTTGATGGGGCGGTTCACCTTACCCCAGGCGATCTCGTCGTGGACAGCGGGGGTGTCAACGATGAACTTGTCGTTGGCGCTGCGGCCGGTGTACTTACCGGTCTTTACCACCAGCGCGCCGGTGTTGGACAGAGTGCCCTCGCCGCGGCGCAGAGCATGCTCCGTCAGCTGCGCAGGCGTCAGGTTGCGG
>SVMH01000039.1 GCA_015067525.1 Oscillospiraceae bacterium
CCATGGAACGCTCGGTGATGATGGGACGAATAATGATGTCGTAAACGTTAGCCATTATGCGAACACCTCCTCGATTACTGCGAGGGCTTCCTTGTCGATGACCAGGTACTTGGCCTTCAGAATGTCATAGACATTGATCAGGTTGGCCATAGCGGTCTCGACGCCGGGGATATTCCGTGCGCTCTTGATGACGATCTCGTTCTTGACGGGAGTCACCACCAGAGACTTACCATCAGCATTGATGGCGGTCAGGAAAGCGCGGAAGTCCTTGGTCTTGATGCTGTCGAGCTTGATGGAGTCGACAACGATGATCTCGTTCGCAGCTGCCTTGGCAGACAGAGCGGACTTCATAGCCAGTCTCTTGACCTTCTTGTTCAGAACGTAAGAGTAGCTGCGGGGCTTGGGAGCGAAGACGATACCACCATGGGTCCACTGGGGAGCACGGGTGCTGCCCTGACGGGCATGGCCGGTACCCTTCTGACGCCAGGGCTTCTTGCCGCCGCCGGAAACTTCGGCGCGGGTCAGAGCGCTCTGCGTACCCTGTCTGCAGTTAGCCAGGTGATTCTTCACCACTTCGTGGACAACGGCCTGATTGGGCTCGATGCCGAAGATGCTGTCATTCAGCTCAACAGTACCGACCTCAGCGCCGGCCATGTTCAAAACTTTAATGGTAGACATTACTTAAGCACTCCTTTCCTTAGCGATTGCGGGCAGAGGCCTTCTGGGGATTACGGCCGGATGCCTTCTGGGGATTCTTGCTGATACCGGTGTCAACGTTCTTGACGCGGTGGGTCTTGACGGTGCTCTTGATCACGACCAGGCTGCCCTTGTGACCGGGAACAGCGCCGCGAACAGCGATCAGGTTCAGCTCGGGGTCAACCTTGATGACGTCCAGGTTCTGGATGGTAACCTGGTCACAGCCCATCTGGCCGGCGCCGATCTTGCCCTTGAAGATACGGGCGGGATCGATAACGCCCATGGAACCGGCGTGACGGTGAACGGGACCACCACCGTGGCTCATGGGGGTGCGGCCGGCGCCGTGGCGCTTGATGACGCCCTGGTAGCCGTGACCCTTGCTGGTGCCGGTGACGTCAACGAAGTCACCCTCTTTAAAGGTGTCAGCCTTGATGATGTCGCCAACGTTCAGCTCTGCAGCGTTGTCCAGATTGAACTCGCGCAGATACTTCTTGGGGCCAACGCCAGCCTTGTTCAGGTGGCCCATCTCAGGCTTGGTGAGCTTGCGCTCAGCCACGTCTTCGAAGCCCAGCTGCACAGCAGCGTAGCCTTCCTTCTCGACAGTCTTCTTCTGCACGACCACGCAGGGACCAGCCTCGATCACGGTGACGGGGATGACCTTGCCGTTGGCGTCGAAGATCTGAGACATGCCGACTTTCTTGCCGATGATTGCTTTCATGTATGATCCTCCTAAAGGTTATTGGTCGGCATAGTTCACTTCGCATTGGGGTCGAAGCGCTTGCTCTGCCGACGTGACCCTGTTCACCTTAACGCAAGTCGGTGAACATCAGGGTTGCAAGCATTTTTGTTGTTCGATCGCGTGTATATTATATAATGTATAATTTACAGCTTGATCTCGATTTCCACACCAGCGGGCAGATCCAGGGCCATCAGAGCCTCAACGGTCTTGGGGGTGGAGTTGGTGATGTCGATCAGTCTCTTGTGGGTGCGGCGCTCGAACTGCTCACGGCTGTCCTTGTACTTGTGGGTAGCGCGCAGGATGGTGACGATCTCCTTCTTGGTGGGCAGAGGGATGGGGCCGGACACGGTAGCGCCGGTGCGCTTGGCGGTCTCGACGATCTTCTCTGCGCTCTGGTCGATGACCTGATGGTCATAGGCCTTCAGACGAATGCGAATCATTTCTTTTGCCATTTGGTTTGTTCCTCCATTGTTTTGTACGGTTTTTGTTTCTGCGGACCAATTGCCGTACGGTGAGAGATTTCTTATACGCTCTTCCGTGCGTATCATTCCGGCTCATGAAAAACACCGGCGCGCAATCCGGCCGGTGTTCTTCTGGCGCAGCGATCTACGCTGACGCACAGAAAGTCTCTCAGCCGCCCGATTCTCGGACATACTCCCCGAAAGTTACCGGCTCTCGCCGCAATCTCCCGGTTCATCGCATTGTAAACGCCTCCGGGTGTGCAGCACCCTTCACGCGCGTACCCTCATATAATAATCGAAGTACCCTCTGTTGTCAAGCATTTTTTTGATGTTTTTTATAAAAATTTTCGCATATTTTCTGCGGATCTTACAAAATTTTCCCCGCACCCCCTTGCATCTATATTTTGTGTCTTTCACTAAACTCGACCCCATGATTTTGTCAGCTCTGCCAACATCCCTCAGCAAAAAAGCGGAGCCGAAGCCCCGCTTTTTGATTATTCCGGATTTTGTACCGTGCCCACAAACAGGGGCAGGCCGCCGGCATCGTAAATTGCGAAGAGGAATGGCCGGTCCAGCCTCATCTCCACTTCGCCCATGGGCAGCGAAGCGGTGCACACCGCCATCTCCGTGAAAGCCGCCGCCTCCACACCTTCTTCATCCACCTTCACCCGCGCCGCCTGACGCACATTGCTCAAAAAGGCCGGCACGTCGGTCAGGGGCGTGAAGTCCGCCGCCTGCGCATCAAAGGCTGCCTGCACGCCCAGCTCCTGCAGCGTGTTGTTCAGGCCGATGCTGGAGCTGACGTCAAACTTCGGCACCGTCCAGTGGATGATGTTGCCGTACTCATCCATCTGCCGCAGTTCGGACACCAACGTATCGCGCTGCAGCAGTTCGGACAGAAGCACATCCTCGTCCGGCAGGCACAGCGTCATATAGCCGCCGCCCGCCGCGAAGGGCAGCATGGCCGCGGTGTAGCCCTCGCCGCGGCGGCAGGCGCCCTTGCCCGAACGGTGCATGAAATCGCACTCCAGCGTGGTGCCGTCCGCCAAACGGAACAGGTCCTTCTCCGTCCGTTCTGCAGGGAAGATATTCTCCCAGCGGGCCTTGAAATAGATGGTGGTATACAGCTGCAGCAGCGTCATGGCCTCGGTGCGGATGTTGTCCGCCTCGTCGCTGAGCAGGCCGCCGGTCTGCTCGTTGATCCATGCGCCGATGGCGCGGCCCGCCGCGTCGGTGCCCATGGCCACGCGGTAAGAGGAGGCAAAATAGTGCTCCGCCAGCGTGCGCAGCGTCTCGGCGTGGTAGCTCACCTGCTCGTTGAGCCATACGGAGCTGCCCATGCGGCTGGTGACCACACCGCTTTCGCAGTAGCTGTCGATCCACAGCTGATGCACCGCTGCGCGCATGGCTTCCAGCTCGCCGGCGCCCATGGCAGCAAGCACCTGCTCACGGCTCCGACCGGTGCAGAGCTCAGCCAGCATGGCCATGGCGGTATACAGGCTCACGGGGGAGTAGACGCCGTTTTCACCGCCGCGGCTCAAAAGCACCCGACCGGCGGTCTTGTCGGCAAAAGTCAGTAGCGCGGCATGGTCACCGCCCTTACCCTTGCCCATGGCGGCAATGGCCTGACGGGCCTCTTTCTCGGCCTGATGATAGGCCTCATGATCCCACGCGCCGTCGGCCTTGTAGTAGTTTTCGGGGTTGACAAACTGGGGATAGGCGGGATATTCCGCCTGCTCGATGGTATAGTCCAGCAGTTTCGTCTCCATAATGGCTCCTTTCGGTTGAAAAAAGGGACGGCGGCGCCGTCCCTTTTCAAGTGTTTTAATAAGCGACGGCCCAGTAGATATCGGTGCCGCACTCCTTGCCGCAGACGGGGCACTTGCCCATGCTGCGGGACTGCTGCAGAGGCATGCAGCGGGAAGTGACGCCCACCTGCTCCTTCATGGCCAGCTCGCACTCCAGCGCGCCGCACCACTTGGACCGCAGGAAGCCGCCCTTGGTGGAGATGATCTCCTTGGCCTCTTCCATGGAACTGATGTCGAAGGTCTTCTCCTGACGGTTCTGCAGCGCCATGGCGTACATATTGTCGTGGATGGCATCCAGCAGCTCCTTGACGGTGGACTCCAGCTCGGCCAGAGGCACGAAGGTCTTCTCGCCGGTGTCGCGGCGGGCGATGCAGCACTGGCCCTTCTCCATATCCTTGGGGCCGATCTCCACGCGCAGGGGCACGCCCTTCATCTCGTACTGGGCAAACTTCCAGCCGGGGGACTGGTCGCTGCTGTCCATCTTGCAGCGCAGACCGGCAGCCTTCAGGCGGTCGCACAGATCGCCGGCGGCGTCCAGAACGCCGGGCTTGTGCTGGGCGATGGGGATGACGATGACCTGGATGGGAGCGATGCGGGGAGGCAGCACCAGACCGTTGTTGTCACCGTGGGTCATGATGATGCCGCCGATCATGCGGGTAGAACTGCCCCAGGAGGTCTGGTGGGGATTGTGCAGCTGGTTGTCCTTACCGGCGAAGGTGATGTCAAAGGCCTTGGCAAAGCCGTCGCCGAAATAGTGGCTGGTGCCGGACTGCAGGGCCTTACCGTCGTGCATCATGCACTCCACGGTGTAGGTCTCCTCAGCGCCGTTGAACTTCTCCTTGTCGGTCTTGCGGCCGCGGATGACGGGCATGGCCAGCACGTCTTCGAAGAACTTAGCATAGATCTCCAGCATCTGCATGGTCTCCTCGCGGGCCTCTTCCTCGGTGGCGTGCATGGTGTGACCCTCCTGCCACAGGAACTCGCGGTGGCGCAGGAAGGGGCGGGAGGTCTTCTCCCAGCGGATGACGCTGCACCACTGGTTATAGAGCTTGGGCAGGTCGCGGTGGGACTGGATGACGTTCTTGAAATGCTCGCAGAAAATGGTCTCGGAGGTGGGACGGATGGCGTAGCGCTCCTCCAGCTCCTCGCTGCCGCCGAAGGTGACCCAGGCGCACTCGGGGGCGAATCCCTCCACGTGATCCTTCTCCTTCTGCAGCAAAGACTCGGGTAGCAGCATGGGCATCATCACGTTCTCATGGCCGGTGGCCTTGAACATGTCGTCCATGGCGCGCTGAATATTCTCCCAGATGGCATAGCCATAGGGACGGTAGACGAACATGCCCTTGATGGAGGAGTAGTCGATCAGCTCCGCCTTCTTGCATACGTCGGTATACCACTGGGTAAAGTCCACCTCCATGGAGGTGATGGCTTCCACGTTTCTCTGATCTTTTGCCATAATCGTTTCAATCCTTTATATCGTAGTGTGTGTTTTCACAGATTTCTATCCAGAATGGTATTGTATCTGTCTTAGGAGAAAATGTCAACCCTCGGCAGGATTTCCTACTATATTATATATAGTATACGCCGCCGTTTCTTTCGCCTTGCTACAACAGGGAGCCGCAACAGCGGCTCCCTGCTCTCTTGCTCTTATTCTTCCTCCAGCAGGCTGCGGACCAGCTTGGTCATGGCCTCTCCGATTTTCCTGTGGCCCTCGGCCTCGATATGGACGCCATCCACTGGCGAGGGCGAGGCCAGCTCATTGAGGTCGATATACGCGCAGCCGCACTGCCGGGCAAGCGCCCGATACCGCTGGCGCAGCTCTTCCCCGCGCTTTGTGGACACTTCGCCAAAGCCGTACTCATACTCTCCGGACTGGTCCGCCACAGGCGCCAAGGGGCAGGCCAGAATGATTTTGGCATGTTCCGAGCGGGAACCCATCATCGCCGCCCTGCAGTTATGGATCAGCCGCTCCATGCCCTGCGTGATCACCAGCGAGGGCGCGCCGAAGTGGAGCTTCGTATCGTTGGTACCCAGGGCAAAGATGACGCAGTCCACCGGATCGCACATCTGCAGCACCATTTCTATGTCCTGTGCGCCGTTCCGCGTGGGCATGATGGGATCGTCAAAGACCGTGGTGCGGCCGTTCAGACCTGCCTCCCAGACAAAGTAGTCCTGTCCCAGCAGATCCCGCATAACGCCGGCCCAGCGCACGTGCTCGTCATGGCGCGTATACTTGCCGGTCAGCGGATCTTTCTGCGTGGGATTCAAGCCCCACGTGTTGGAATCTCCGTAGCACAGCACTCTTTTCATCTCTTCCGATCTCCTTTCATGATACATACCCGCAGAAAAGCCAAAACACTTGGTCAAGCAGATTATTTTGTATCATTATAGTACAGTGACAATTCCTTTTCAACCCCGGGAGAAACGGGGTGATCCTGCTTTGCCAAAAAGGACGGCGTAAGCCGTCCTTTTCTTATTCTGCTTCAATCGTTCCGTGTTCTTCTTCAAAGTCCCGGATACGCTTTTTGATCATCTGCTCCAGTTCCTTATTTTTGGTACGCCCCTCGTATTCGGCAATATATCCCAACTTATCCAGCAGTTCCTGCTCCACCCGCAAGGTGTAACGACTCAGATTATCTTTCATCCTGCCAACCTCCATGACGAAGTATTGACAAAATTTTAGCGTCATATTATGATGATATGCATAAATGACGCAGTTTTGACGCATACCGAAAGGAGTTTTTATGGACTACAAAAAGCTGTACTTTCATCTTTTCAACGCTGTCTCCGATGCCCTGCAGGCCATAGAGCAGCAGAATTACGGACAGGCTTCCGCCATTTTGATCGCTGCGCAGCAGGAAACGGAAGAAATGTATATGGACGAAGAGGAAGAATAATTTTTCACATGTCCTTTTAATCGGACACATCTTTTGCTAAAATAACAATATCACAAAAAGGAGGTAATTACATTGGCATCTGTAACTCAAAGGATTAAACAAATTAAGCAGCCAAAGGGTGGATATGTCACTCCCAAGCAGTTCACCGTCATTCAAAAAAACGATGGTCTCTCCGTAGATGCTCCCGAAAACATCCACGCTAGTCTAATTGGCCTTGCGGTAGACTACCTCACCCGCTATATGCTTGGCGCCGATATCGTGAATGCGTTCCACATTTCTATCTTGGGTGCCAGACGTGTGAACGAACTCTCTCTCTGCCGGGACCTCCTTAATCAAGTTGACGGACTTAGTGACAATTCAATTCGTGCCGCTTGCCAGTTAGCCGGTTTCGATTCCGCTTTTCGTGCAGGACCCGCTTATTACAAACCCGTAAGCGGGATTCTTCCAGATTCTTCGACCATTGAACATATCCGAATCATGGTAAATAGAAGTCTCTCTTTCTGGGCCGAATACGGACCTGTCGTGAAGGACGGCTTTACATTCGAGGGTGGCTACACTAATTTCATTGACTCCGGTGACGGCGATTTTTTGACCGAAGACACGCTGTGGGATTTTAAGGTTTCTGTCAGCGCCCCTAAAAACACCCAAACTTTGCAACTGCTCATTTATTACTTGATGGGCACTCACTCTACCTGTCCCGAATTCAAAACCATCAAACGCCTTGGTATCTTTAATCCCAGATTGAACAATATCTATCTCCTCGACATTTCTTCTATCCCCACGGACGTAATTCAGGAAGTATCTTCCGTTGTAATCGGGTATAATTAAGTAACAAAAAAGGACGGCGTAAGCCGTCCTTTTTATTATTCCGCACTATACAAAATATCCTTGGCCACGGGGGCGTAGAAGAGGCGCTGCACCTCATCGAAATCGCGGGTCTGACCCATGATCCACATCAGCTTGGCCACCGCCGCCTCTGTGGTCATGTCGTAGGCCTCCAGCAGGCGCAGGGTGTTTTTCAAATGGCCGCCCACGTGGTACACCGTCAGGTCGCTGCCCTCGTTGGGCACCTGCGTAGTCATGACAACGATCTTGCCCTGCTCCACTGCACGGCGGATGATGGGGTAAAAGCCCTCCGCCTCATACTGGGGCAAGCCGCCTACGCCGAAGCTCTCGATGATGAGGCCGTCATAGCGCTGGGCCATGAACTCCACCAATGCCGCCTCCGTGCCGGGGATCAGCTTCAAAAGTCCCACATTGGTGTCCAGTTTTTCGTAAAACACCGGCTTTTCACCGCATTCGTTGGTGATAAACTGCAGCAGATGCTCATCCTGCAGCACGGCGAGATCGGGGTAGTTGACGCTGGAAAATGCCTGAAAGCTCTTGGAATAGGTCTTGCGGGCCCGGGTACCCAGAATCACCTTGCCATTAAACACGATCTGCACGCCGCCGCAGCCGCGGCAGGCGTAGAGAAAGGCGTCGGTCAAATTGCGCTTGGAGTCGGTGCTGTCAAACCAGATGGGCTTCTGGGCGCCGGTGAGTACGATGGGCTTGGGGCTTCCCTGAATGAGGTAGCTCAGCGCCGCCGCCGTATAAGCCATGGTGTCGGTGCCGTGGCTGATGACAAAGCCGTCATACTTGTCGTAGTTCTCCCGAACCGCCGCGGCGATACCCAGCCAGTGCTGGGGGCGAATATTGGTGCTGTCCAGACTATAAAGCTGCAGGCACTCCACCTCGCACACTTCCGCAATACGGGGGATGAAGCTCAAGAGCTGCTGGGGATTCAGTTCCGGTGCCAGACCCGAAGGCGTCATTTCCGAAGCGATGGTGCCGCCGGTGGCGATCATCAAAATTTTCTTCACAGTTTGCTCCTGCCTTTTTTACAGTTCGCGGTTTTCCATAGCCGCCAGACCGAAGCGCACCGCCTGCTCAATGGCGGCGCGGCCGGCAGCGTCGGCTCTGTCATATTCTTCCCGCAGATTTTGCAAAAATAAGCCCCGCAGGGAATCTTCGCCGCAGCCGCGCCACAGATCCTGCCGCGTTCGCGTCTCATCGCGCACCTCCAGCTGCCAGCAAAAGGCGGCCAGCTGCTGCGTCAGAAGATTGGTGTCGGGCGCTGCGTCCACCTGGCCGGTGAGAACAAGGCGTACGATGTCCTCCTCCCTGCCCCGCAGTGCATCGGCGGCCAGCTGCGCGGCATCGGCGTCCGTCACATCCAGCGTCAGCAGCTCATAGCGGCGGCGGGCGAAGGGCACAAACTGCAAGTCCACACGGTCCGTATCCACCGTGCCGAAGAGGAAGCCCTTATCGCCCAGCTCGTCAAAGCCGCGGCCCTCGGGGCAGCCGGGGTACGCATAGGCCACCGCGCCGGCATGCTGCACGCCGCGGTGCTCATGGACATGTCCCAGAGCCGCATAGTCCACGCCTGTGCGCTCCAGCCAAGAGGTCGTCAGACTGCGGTAGCGGCTGCCGGCACTGCCCACTTCGCCGTGGAGCACCAGAATTTTGACGCCGTCGCCCTCAGCCGCGAATTCCTCCGGCTCGGCCGATTCGGCGGCAGAAAACGCCGCACCGTACACCGTGCAGCCGTACTGGGGAAAATCCAGCCGCTCCATGGTGTTCTGCGTGAAAATATGCACATTTTCCGGCCACAGCACCCGGGCGTAGGGACTGCGGTGGGTGTAGGGATCGTGGTTGCCGGGGGCGATGATGACGCCGCCGTGGAACCGGCCCAGTTCCGAGGCCAGTTCCTCCGCCGTCTGGGCGTAGACGCGCTCGCCGTCAAAAAGGTCGCCCGGGAGCAGCATGAGGTCGGCGCCGTGGTCATTGGCGTAGTCCACCAGTCGGCCCACCAGCTGGCGGCACTCCTGCCGGCGCTGACGGGCGCGTTCCTCGCTGAGGGAACCGAAGGCGCTGTCCAGATGGAAATCCGCCGCGTGGAGGATCTTAACCATCCTGCTCCTCCTGCCAGCCCTTGCACACGTCCACCCACTCCACGAAGTTTGCGCCGCAGCACTTCTCCAGCTCGTCGCAGGTCAGCTCGATGGCGGAAGCAGCGCTGCCCACGGCGGGGAACACCGTTTCAAAGCGGCGCAGGGAGATGTCGAGATACGTCTTGACGTCTTCGGGCAGGGCAAAGGGGCACACGCCGCCGGGGGCATGGCCGATGCGCTCCACCGCCTCGTCAAAGGTCAGCATCTTGGCCTTGGCGTGGTAGTAGTGCTTATACTTGCTGTTGTCGATCTTGGCGTCGCCGGCGGCCACGATGAGGATGGGGTCCTCGCCCACCTTGAAGCTGAGGGTCTTGGCAATGCGGGCGCCTTCCACGCCCACCGCCAGAGCAGCCAGCTCCACCGTGGCGCTGGACACCTCAAACTCCTGCATGCGGTCTTCCACGCCGTAAGCCTTCAGATACTCTCTCACCTTTTCAACAGACATGATATTTTTCTCCTTTTATGTGATACGATTCTCGTTGTTTCTGAAATATTTATCGGATATCCAGCCGCTCCACCGCGGTGCACAGACCGGTGTCACTGTCCAGCGTAAAGATGGCGCACTCCATTTTGCACGCGCCGCCCGCCACGCGGTAACGGCCCGGCAGGCCGCCGAGGAACGTCTCCACCGACTGCTCGGGCCGGATGCCCAGCACCGATTCGATGGGGCCGGTCATGCCCAGATCCGTGATATAGCCGGTGCCCTTGGGGAACACCCGCTCATCCGCCGTGGGCACGTGGGTATGGGTGCCCCACAATGCGCTGACGCGGCCGTCGAGGTAATAGGCCATGGCCAGCTTTTCACTGGTGGCCTCGGCATGGAAATCCACCAGCGTGAAAGCGGGCCGTTCCGCCGCATTTTTCAGCAGCCGGTCGGCGGTGAGGAAGGGGTTGTCCGCATTGTGGTCCAGATCGCACCGGCCGATGAGGTTCATGACGGCGATGCGGATGCGGCCGCAGTCATAGACGCCGTAGCCGCGGCCGGGAGCCCGGGCGGTATAGTTGGCGGGGCGCAGGATATAGGGGCTGTCCTCCAGATAGTCCGCGATCTGCACCTTGCCCCACGTATGGTTGCCCAGGGTGATCACATCGGCGCCGGCGGCAAACAGATCCTCCGCCTGATCGGCGGTCAGGCCGTTACCGGCGATATTTTCGCCGTTGACCACGGTGAAGGCGATATCCTTCATTTTTTTGACCTGACGCAGATGGCGGCAGAGGTGGCGCAGGCCCTCCTCGCCCACCACATCGCCCACGGCCAGAATGTGATAGAGCATACAACGGCTCCTTTCTCCTGATATCGCCGCTATTATATCACGAAAAATGCCCCGTGCCAACGGCACAGGGCATTTTTTATGTAGTTACGGGTTTCCTGCGGTATTCTGAGACTGGTCGCCGTCGGGCGTTTCACCACCCTCGGGAGTTTCGCCGCCCTCAGGGGTCTGGCCGCCTTCGGGAGTCTCACCGCCTTCGGGAGTCTGGCCACCTTCAGGAGTCTGGCCACCTTCAGGGGTCTGGCCGCTATCGGGAGTCTGACCGCCCTCCGGGGTTTCGCCACCCTCGGGAGTCTGCCCGCCTTCGGGGGTCTGGCCGCCTTCAGGGGTCTCGCCGCCCTCAGGAGTTTGGCCACCCTCGGGAGTCTCACCACTGTCGGGAGCCTGGCCGCCCTCGGGGGTCTCACCACTGTCGGGAGTCTGGCCGCTATCGGGGGTCTGGCTGCCCGTCGGTGTCTGCGCCTCTGCATCGTTCCAGCCCAGAATATGCACCAGCCAGTGGTTCGTATAGTAATAAGCACTGGCGGGGAAATTGCGGTAATCTCTGGTGTTGGAGCAGATGAGGTAGTCCACCACCTTGCCGCCGGATGTGATCACATCGGAGATCACGGTGGTGTGGGCCTTGCTGTTGATGCCCACGATCAGAATGTCGCCCACCTGACCGTCATAGTAGTTGCCGTTGGTCTTTGCCGCCAGACCGTAACCGGTGTTCGTTCTGGCATAGTCATAGAACAGATCCACATTGATCCAGGAGTAGTTCTGCTTGGCATTGCTGTACCAATACCATTTTGCGCTGCCGGTGTCATCCATGGGGATACCGCCGTTATACAGCACCTGCGAGCCGAAGTTCTGGCAATTGCCGCCGGAACCGTCGTAAGAGCTCCACTTGCTGCTGTTGCGCCGCTCGATCCACTTCTGCATATAGTTATAGGCCGCCTGACGGTCATAATCGTGATCCCAGGTTTTCGTGACCGCTGCGCCGGCGGAGCTGCGGGTGGCCTGACGGGTCTTGATCTGGTTGAGCATGGTGCTCAGGCGCGTATCGCACCCCTTGGCCGAGTCGTAACTAAACTTGCGGTAGGGCGTATCGTCAGTGGTATGCTCCTTCACCAGCCACGTGTCCTGACCGGTACGCTGCAGCGTAAAGGTATGCACGGTACCGTACATCTCGCTGGGAATATTGGCGGTAGCCGCAAAGTACATCACCGAATCTTCCGTCACCTTGATGGTGACCTCTTCCTCGCTGTCCCAGCTCAAGCTATTGCAGCGCAGGTCGAAACTGTAATCCACCATGTGCAGGTCGATCAGTGCCGCCTTGCGCAGCTCCACCATGGTGTACCAAATAGCCTTATGCCAATCGGATTCCGCCTTCGTGCTTATGCCAATCGGATTCCGCCTTCGTGGTGAAAAGGCTGCGGCAGTCCTGCACCGCCAGCTTGCTCAGCGAGCGGTAATAGCAATCCACCAGATCCAGCAGGGGCTGTTCCATGCCGGCAGACATCTGCTTTGCCGCGGCGCCGGAAATGCGCTCTTCACCAGCAGTCAACGTCTTCAACGGTGCGTAGGGAGGGCCGGCAGGCGTTTGCTCCTCGCCTTCCTGCCCCTGTTCACCGTCCTGCGGCGGCGTATCCGGTTGCTGATTCTGCTCGCCGTCTTCCGTTCCTACCACAGGCGGCTCATCCGGTGTTTCATCCTTCGGCGGCTTCTTTGCGCAGGCCGTCAGCAGGAGGCAGAGTGTCAGCAACAGACAAATCCACTTCATCTTCATATATCGTTCCTCCTTTTTCTTTACTATACCGCAAAAGGAGAGGCGCTTCAAGGTTTTTCTTGCTGCGGCAAAAAAGCCGCCCGAAGATCGGGCGGCTTTTCCTTGTTTACTTGGCGTATTCCACGACCTTGGTCTCACGCAGCAAGTGGACCTTGATCTGGCCGGGATATTCCAGCTCGTTCTCGATGCGCTTGGCAAGCTCGCGGGCCAGAATGACCATCTGGTCCTCGCTGACCTGCTCGGGCTTGACCATGACGCGGACCTCGCGGCCGGCCTGAATGGCGAAGCTCTTCTCAACGCCGGGATAGTCGCTGGTGATCTCCTCCAGCTTCTGCAGACGCTTGATGTAGTTCTCCAGATTCTCGCGGCGGGCGCCGGGACGAGCAGCGGAGATGGCATCGGCTGCCTGGACCAGGCAGGCCACCAGCGTCTTGCACTCCACGTCGCCGTGGTGGGCCTGAATGGCGTGGATGATGTCTTCCTTCTCGCGGTACTTGCGGGCAAACTCCACACCCAGAGCGATGTGGGTACCTTCCATCTCGTGGTCGATGGCCTTGCCGATATCGTGCAGCAGACCTGCGCGCTTGGCAGCGTGGACGTCCACACCCAGCTCGGCGGCCATGAGGCCGGCGATGTGGGAAACCTCGATGGAGTGCTGCAGCACGTTCTGGCCGTAGCTGGTACGGTAGTGCAGGCGGCCCAGCAGCTTCTGCAGTTCGGGATGCAGGGAGCGCACGCCGGTTTCCAGCACGGCGCGCTCACCTTCGGAGCGGATAACGGCGTCCACCTCGCGGCGGGCCTTCTCCACCATCTCCTCGATGTGGGTGGGATGGATGCGGCCGTCGGCGATCAGCTTCTCCAGAGCCAGGCGGGCGATCTCGCGGCGGACAGGCTCAAAGCAGGAGACGGTGATGGCCTCGGGGGTATCGTCAATGATCAGATCCGCGCCGGTCAGCGTTTCCAGCGTGCGGATGTTGCGGCCTTCGCGGCCGATGATGCGGCCCTTCATCTCGTCATTGGGCAGGGGAACCACACTGACGGTGATCTCAGCCACGTGGTCAGCGGCGCAGCGCTGAATGGCGGTGGCCACGATCTCACGGGCACGCTGGTCGGCTTCGTCCTTGGCGCGGGCCTCGATCTCCTTGATCTTCATGGCGGTCTCGTGGGTGACCTCGGACTCCACCTGAGCGATCAGATATTCTTTGGCCTGCTCGGCGGTAAAGCCGGAAATACGCTCCAGCATTTCGGTCTGGCTGCGCTTGATGATGCGGATCTCCTCCGCTTCCTTATCGGCAGCGGCGTGCTTGGCGGCAAGCGCCTCTTCCTTCTTCTCGATCAGCTCGGTCTTATGATCGATATTCTCTTCCTTCTGCTGCAGCCGGCGCTCCTGCTTCTGCAGGTTGGCCCGTCCTTCCTTGACTTCCTTCTCATATTCACTGCGGGCTTTCAGAATTTCTTCCTTGGCCTCAAGGAGTGCTTCACGCTTCTTGTTTTCGGAGCTCTTGATGGCTTCGTTGATGATACGAGTCGCTTCTTCTTCGGCGCTGGAGATCTCTTTCTCCGCCACGCGCTTACGGTAGTGAATGCCGAGAGGGAACCAGATCACAAAGGATACGACGGCCACGACGGCAGCTACGATGTAGCCGATGGTGGTCATGCTCGGGTTCCTCCTAAATGTAAAATTTTGTCTATGGTAAAGAACCGCCCCGCGTGGGGCAATTCCCGCATGCAGAAAATAATCAGGAGATTCCCCTAATCCCCCAATAATAATCCTTACTTATTTTAACTATATTATGCAAACCTGTCAAGGGGGGAAATGTCCGCCAAACGGGACAATCCGCCATTGTTTTTTTCGCAGGTATGGTATTCGGGCGCAAGCTGTGATACAATACCGGGGAATTCTATGCGAAAGCGGTGGCACATATGAAAGCACAGCGTCCTTATGTACAGGTAACCATCACGCCCAAGGGCGAGGCAGCCCTCGTCAAGGGGCATCCCTGGGTCTACGAGGCGGAGGTCACCGCCGTGGGCGGCGAGGTGACGGACGGCGATCTGGTGGATGTATTGAGCCGCAAGGGCAGCTGGCTGGGCACCGGCTTTTACAACAGCCATTCCAAGATCCGCGTGCGCCTCATCAGCCGCAACGCCAACGATAAATTTGACGAGAGCTTCTGGGTGCGCCGCCTGTGCTATGCCTGGGACTACCGCAAGACCGTCATGGGTGAAGAGGACAGCCGCTGCTGCCGCATCATCTTCGGCGAGGCGGATCACTTCCCCGGCCTGACGGTGGATCGGTTCGGCGATCTCCTGAGCGTACAGATCCTGAGCCTGGGTATGGAGCGGATAAAGGACATTATCCTGCCGAATTTAGTCAATATATTGCGCGAAGATGGTCAATCCATCCGCGGCGTGTTCCTGCGCAACGACGTGGCCATCCGGGAACTGGAGGGCATGGAGCAGGGCAAGGGCTGGTATGAACTGCCCGGTGAGGCGGTGCCGCAGAGTGCTTTGGCGGAGATCGTGGAGAACGGCATCCACTACACGGTGGACGTGGAGAACGGCCAGAAGACCGGCTTTTTCTTAGACCAGAAGTACAACCGGCAGGCGGTAGCAAAGCTGGCGAAAGGCCGCACGGTACTGGACTGCTTCACCCACACCGGCTCCTTTGCCCTCAATGCAGCCCGCGGCGGCGCCAGACATGTGACAGCGGTGGACGTATCCGAGTTCGCCGTGGAGTGTGCCCGCCGCAACGCAGAGCGCAACGGCCTGAGCGATGTGATGGAGTGCGTGGCGGCCAACGTTTTTGACCTCCTCCCCCAGCTGGAGAAGGAACCGCGGAAGTACGACTTCATCATTCTAGATCCCCCCGCCTTCACCAAGAGCCGCAAAACCATCGCCAATGCCATGACCGGCTATAAGGAGCTGAACTACCGGGCCATGAAGCTGCTGCCCCGGGGCGGCTATCTGGCCACCTGCTCGTGCAGCCACTTTGCCTCGGAGGAGCTGTTTATCAAGATGCTCCACAGCGCCGCCAAAGACGCCGGTGTGCAGCTGCGGCAGATCGAAGCGCGGCAGCAGAGCTGCGACCACCCCATCCTCTGGGGCGTGGAGGAGACCAACTATCTCAAATTCTTCCTGTTTCAAGTGGTGTAATAAAAAAGAAGACGCCCGCAGGCGTCTTCTTTTTTTATTCCGGTAATGCAATGTCCGCCTGCGTTTCGCCCAAATAGAGGGCTGCAATATCCTGCGTGCGGACAGGCACTTCAAAGGCATAAGCGCAGTAATGGCCCTTCGTATCCGAGAGCAGCCGGCCGTTCTCGATCTGGGCAGTCTGTCCCGCCTTTTCGGGATACGCATGCACAATGCTGCCATCATGCATCACAAACCGCAAAACACCGAAATCTCCGGCTTCCTGCACCTCATCCGGGGCAAGGGTATAATAGATAAAGGCACTCAGGCCGCGGATGCGAACGGAGTCGACGGTCGCTTCCACCTGCCGTCCGGAGATCTGGCGATAGGTCAGCTGCAGCGGCGAGGCCAGCAGCTCCGTCTCCTGCTCCTGTGCGGCGGCAAAGGAAAATTCGTACTGCCACTCTCCCTGCGCCACGGTGCGCAGCGCGTAGGGGTACGACTCTTCATGGTAAAACAGTTGCTTCAGTCGCAGGGCGCGCTCCTCGCCATCGAGGAAGGAAAACTGACCACCGCGCAGCGGGTAGACGCTGTAGCGGATCAGCATGGATGTCGTGTTCTCTCTCCCATCGTAATCCTGCAAGGGGATGCACGAGGTGCTGACGCTGCTGATGCTGACATCCGCCTGCCCCACCTTCAGCGGCGCAAGCTCCACGTCGAAGGCCAGCGAACGGCCTTCCAGCTGTACGCCTTCCGGCGCGGCGATATCCACCCAGAGATAGGCCATGACGCCGTCGCTGATGGCGCCGGTCAGCGTGACGGAAACACCGTTTTGTTCCACACTTTTCCCGATAGCGGCGGTATGGCCCTCAATATATGCGCCCTGCCCCTCAGATACCGGATGATCCTGCCAGCGGCCAAACACCAGTTTGAACAGGCCGCCGACATCAAAGGTGGCGGCTGCGGCACAGCACGTCAGCGCCGCCACGCAGCCGATCACAGCCGCCAGCGCCAGCGTCCGTCTGCCGGCGCGGATGCGTCTTGGCCTTTGCAGCACCGTGCCGGTTTTTTCTTCAAAAATGGTTTTGATATTCTGTAAATGCGTTGTGTTGAATGTCTCCATATTCGTCCCTCCCGATCACTCGCAAAGCACCTGCCGCAGCCTGCGCTTTGTCTGGTACAGGCGGTTATCCACCTGCTTGACACTCATGTTCAGTGCAAGGGCGATCTCTTTGGGCTTTTGCCCGTAATAGTACCGGCGCACTAAGATCTCACGGTCCGGCTCACCCAGCGCATTCACCGCCGCGATCAACGCGCGCCGCGTCTCCTCTTCCATCACACTGTCCACGGTGCCCGTCTCGCCGGCGAGGAAGACCTCGTCCCACGGGACGGTGCTCCTTGCGGACAGTTCCCGCCAGCGGTCGATGGCCTTGCTGCGCGCCACCATGGCCAGCCATGACTTCAGCGTCCCCCGTTGGGGGTCATACCTGCGGGAATCCTCCCACAGGTAGATAAAGACATCCGCCACACATTCTTCCACGTCCTGTGCCGTGCCTACTCCGTGCAAAACCGCTCCGGCGACAGACCACAGGAGCTTGGCATATTGGTCGATGAGTCGGCTCATGGCCGCCTCATTCCGCTTTTCCAGTTCTGACGCCAGCTTTTTATCCTGCAAGTCCAACACCTCCCTGCCGCACTGACTGACCGGTCAACTATAGTACGGGTAAATCGTTGCAAACACTTATTTTTTTCTTTCCGTTTCGCCGCGCAAAAAGAAGACGCCCGCAGGCGTCTTCTTTTTTGTGTTCATTTTATGCCGCGGGAACAACTTCCACGCTGTAGATGCCCTGCGCGATACCGCCGGCAGAGGCGATGGCCTGGATCTTGACATAGTCGCCCTCGTCCAGCAGGATCAGCTGGATCACCTCACCGGCAGCGGCGGCAAACCAGCTATCGTGGCTATCCACCTTCACATAGTAGTGGGTGTTTCCGTCGATAACGGCACTGCGGATGTCCTCCACCACACCTTCTACAGAGAAGAGCGCCATATCCTCGGGTTTAATCTGGGCGTCCGTATCATCAATAAGCCCGCTGTTGGCCAGCATCCGGCGGTAATTGCTCTCGCACTCGGCCACGGTGGCACCGGTGGCCACGATCTGGTACTGGCTGACGTTGACCATGGCGTACATCTTCACAAGGCCGGCCGCGTCCTTCATGGCCATAAAGTAGGTGGGCTGCTCGGAGATGTTCAGCAGCAGCGGGAAGGTGGCGTTATAGCCCAGATGCTGCACCTGACCTTCGGCAGAGGCCTCGGCGGAGTACTCCTCGGCACCGGCGATCTGGTAGAAGCGGGTCTCCTTGGTGCGCTGGTTGGACAGGATAAAGCCGATGTTGGACTCATCGCTGACCACGGAGGTGATGCCGGTATACATATAGACGTCGTCGCCGATGGCAATATAGTTGTAGCCGTCGGTGGTCTGGGTCATGCCGCGCTGG
>SVMH01000001.1 GCA_015067525.1 Oscillospiraceae bacterium
CCACTCCTTCCATATAGGGGTGTCATACTATTCGCTCTGAAATGCAAAAAAGTCAAGGCCCAGAATGAGCCTTGACGCAGTATTTCGGAGAGTTTCATTTACAGGGGAGAGTTTCACATTTTCCGCATAGTTTCACTTCGGATTTGAAACTATGTGAAACCAAAACCGACCGTAGCATAATTATCATATGTTGCCAAAAAAGTACCGACCCCAACGGGGTCGGTACTTTTTTGGTTTTCCGGGGAGGACAAGACAGGAAATCGAGGTTCAACCCACGACGTCCCAAAAATTCGAGAGCGAACGAAGAATTTTTGGCTGACGGAGTGCGTGCGAGGGCGCGAGCCCGTAGCTGTCCCGCCTCGCGCACCAACGAAAAAGTCTTGAAGCCAAAGGGCTTCAGGACTTTTTCTTTTTTTGTCCCGAAAAAAGACGAGCACGAAAAAAGGCGTTTTTCTAACACTTTTTCTAACACTTTGTCCGGTGCATTGCGCTTTCCGTGCCGACGCGCCTTGCATTTTTCGCCCGTTTCCCCTATAATATCCCCAAAGAAACACAGGGAAAAGGAGTGTTGACCATGGGCATGAATCTTGTGGCAGAGCTGAATGTAATGTACCGCCATTTTTGGTTGGGTCGGAAAAAGCTGGACGGTATGCGGCGCCCTGCGTGGCTCACGGAAGGTCACCCGATGGAACTGGTGTACAGAGATATTGACATATTAAAAAAATATGGGCGGGTATATTATGGCATTCTGGTGCAAGCCAATGTGGTTTTGTTTGAGAAAAAACTGGATGTGGACTGTCCTGCGCAGATTGTCTATTCTGACGACCCGAAGGCCAAAGCGGATCTGGAGCTATTGTCGGCGGTGGCAAACGCTGTTTACAGCTACAAAAACAAGCCGTTGGAGGAAGTTCCTCTGGAATGGAGAGAACTGGCGGCGTGTGTTACGGATGAGTACAGCTATGCCTACAAGCATTTTGAAGTAGGGTATCACGGTGGGAAGGCAAAAATGCATATGCCAACAATTATGGTTTTCCGCCAGCATCTGCCGGACGGCATACTGCAGGGAAGACTGTTCCCGATACTGGCTGCGCCGGAACACACAGAGGCGGCCATGATCTTACCTAAGCAGTACTGGTCCCGCTATTTATGGGCGGTCAAGGAAGGCTAACCGAATGGGTGAATAAGAGGAGAGAAAATCTATGGAGAAAACCACCGTTGCCAAGTCCATCCGCAGCCGGAAGATCGCGCGGCCCAACGCGCTGTACAACATTCTGGGCACGGCGTGGAAACTGTTCATCGCACCCAAGTACCATGTGCAGTATACATTTAAAAAGGATTTCCGCAAGGCGGAGGGGCCTTTCTTCTTCATCAGCAACCACGCCTCGCGCCTTGACTACATCTTTGTGGGCATGCCGCTGCTGCCGCTGCGCATGAACTTTGTGGCCGGCTACAACGAGTTCCACCGCAGCCACCTGGCGCTGGTGTTCCGTCTGCTGCGCGTCATCCCCAAGAAGAACTTTACCTCCGATATCTACACCGTCAAGGAGATCAGCCGCGTCATCAAGTCCGGCGGCGGTGTGTGCCTGTTCCCTGAGGGCATGAGCTCCATCTCCGGCGCCAACCAGCCGGTGGCCATCGGCACGGGAAAGCTGCTGAAGCACCACAAGGTGCCGGTATACTGCTCCGTGATCCGGGGCGGCTATCTCACCAGCCCCAAGTACAATCTCCGTGACCGCTGCGGCACCGTGGAGGTGGAGTACGATCAGCTCTTCACGCCGGAGGAGCTGGAGCATCTGACGCCGGAGGAGATCGAGGAGATCATCAACCGCCGCCTCTACCACGACGACTATGCCTGGAACAAGCGCAAAGGCTATCACTACGATATCGGCGACAACGGCGCCGAGGATCTGGAAGACCTGCTGTTCTGGTGTCCCAAGTGCGGTAAGCAGCACACTATGGCGACGAAGGGCAACACCATCTTCTGCACCGCCTGCGGCAACGGCGCCACGCTGACGGATACTTATGAGCTGGTACCCTTTGACGATACCTGCGTCATCCCTGAGACCCAGACCGCGTGGTTCAACCTGCAGCGTGAGATGATCCGTGCAGAAGTGGCGGAGGAGGACTTCGCACTGGAAGAGGAAGTGGAGCTGGGCATGCTGCCGGAGTACGAGCTGCTGAAGGATCAGGCTACCTCCGAGATCGTGGGCAGCGGCACGCTGCGGCTGGACCGCACGGGCCTGACCTACACCGGTACGCGCAGCGGCGAGCCCTTCACCTTCCACATCAAGAGCCGCGCGCTGCCCACCTACGGCATGTGCACCGACCTGAGCCGGTTCTACACCTTCCTGGACGGCGAGTTCGTGGAATTCTACCCCAGGCACCGCGTGGTGGAGAAGTTCTTCCTGGCCACGGAGGAGATCCATCGACTTAACGGCGGCGCGTGGCAGGACTTTACGTTTGACAAGGACTGCGCGGCAAAATAAGACTTGACATTTCCTGCGCTGAGTGCTACACTGCCACAATCAAACAGAGAAAATAAAGAGAAGACATCCTGACAAGGGGTGTCTTCTCTTGTTTACATCCCCCTGTCAAGGAAAGTTGACGTTCAGAAGCTGTAAACGGAAAAACGGCAGTAAAACGAAAAAATTCGATTTTTCATCACGATTTTTTGAAGGAAATCAAAAATTTTGAGGAAAATAGGAAATGTAAACCCGCGGTTGCTAAATATTAAAGCCGGGTTGGTGGACTTTACGGGGGCGGTGGGCTATCATCAGCCCATCGAGAAAACGGAGGAAACGGTATGAATTTGGGTGAGAACATCTACAAGCAGCGCACACGCTGCCATCTGTCGCAGGGCGATCTGGCCGATGTGCTGGAGGTGTCGCGGCAGAGTGTATCCAAATGGGAGAACAATTCAGCGGTGCCGGAACTGGATAAGCTGATCCGTATGCGGACTATTTTTGACATTTCTCTGGATGAGCTGGTATTTGACGAGAAGAGCCAGCCCTCCGTGGTGGTGAGGGAAACGTCTGCCTCGTGGCATCTGCATACCATCGTCGGTCTGATCCTGCTGTTTTTCGGCCTGCTGTCCTTTTTGCTGTCGGCTTTCTGGGGCAGTAATCTGGTGGTAGGTGAGCAAGTGGGTGAGATGATATCCTCATGTTTGATCCTGACAAGCATCGCTTTTCTGGCACCGTATAATTTTAAGGTGATGGGCCTGTGCGCTGTCAGCTGCTTTGCCTATTATGTGATCTGCTTCGGTATGCTGGATATCCGTACCATGGCGAATATGGTCTTTATTTCTTTTATGAGCTCGATCGTTTGGCTCTGGTTCTTCGTTTTGGGCACCCATGCGAACAAAGGAAGTGAGCACAGTGAGCCAGATCAGGGATGTTTTGACAAGCCTTGAGCAGATCAACGTATGGTCGGCGGTGGTCCGTATCGTACTGGCCACGCTGATCGGCGGCTGCATCGGCATGAACCGCGGCCGTCACGGCCGTGTGGCCGGCACGCGCACCCATATTCTGGTGTGTCTGGGCGCGGCGGTGACCACGCTGGTGGGCTTTTACACCGCGGCCCATCTGGGCTATGCCAATGACCCGCTGCGTATGGGCGCACAGGTCATCAGCGGTGTGGGTTTTCTGGGTGTGGGTACCATTGTGATCCGCAACCAGTCGCAGGTGAAGGGCCTGACCACGGCGGCAGGCCTGTGGACCACCGCCTGCATCGGTCTTGCCATCGGCGCAGGCTGTTATCTGGTGGCGCTGCTGTCCTTTGCGGCGGTGATGGTGACCATCACGGTGCTGGCACGGCTGGAGCAGAAGTTCCACGGACACAACGCAGGCGCCTATTACATAGAGCTGGAAGACATGCACTTGGCCAAGACATTCTATAACAGCCGCTGCCGTGAGATCGCCTCCGTGGAGATCGTACCGGCCAAGAGCGGCCTGCCGGGTCACGTGGGCATGGAACTGGTGATGGAAAGCGACCGCGACCGTCAGGAAGTCTTCCACGAACTGCAGGACAATGACGAGATCACCATCGCCATCCCCCTGCAGACATAACACAGCAGAACCATCTCCGGTCGTGGCAGACGGAGATGTGGAAAGCAACAACTCCTTAATCCTCAGCAAAAGAAGGACATCCTTTCGGATGCCCTTCTTTTGCGTTATGCACTCGTTTTTTCGGCGGCCAGCTTGGCCAGCTCTTCCTCTTCCAGCATGCGGTAGGCCACCTTGCCCACCAGCGTCTTGGGCATCTCGTCCTTGAACTCGATGTCGTAGGGCATGGCGTACTTGGCCACGTGCTTGCGGCAGTGCTCCAGCAAGATCTCCTTGGTCTCCTCGCTGGCTTCGGCGCCGGCGGCCAGCTTGACGAAGGCCTTTACCTTCTGCATCTTGTAGGGGTCCGGCACGCCGATGACACAGCTCATCTGCACCAGCTCGTGGGCGTCGAGAATGTTCTCGATCTGCGCGGGATAGACGTTGTAGCCGGAGGTGACGATCATGCGCTTGGCGCGGCCCTTGAAATAGACGAAGCCCTGATCGTCCATGGTGCCCAGATCGCCGGTATAGACCCAGGTGAGGCCGTCATCGTGGCGGCGCAGGGTCTGGGCGGTCTCAGCGGGGTGGTGCATGTACTCCTTCATCACGGTGGGGCCGGAGAGCAGGATCTCGCCCTCCTCACCGTAGGGGAGCTCGCGGTCGGTGCCGGGCTCCACGATCTTGATGTAGGTGTCGGGGAAGGGCAGGCCGATGCTGCCCTCTTTATACATGTGGCTGGGGGTCAGGCAGCAGGCGGTGACGGTCTCGGTGGTGCCGTAGCCCTCGCGCACCTGAATGGTGGCGTGGTGGTCATACAGGAACTTGTCGAACTTCTTCTTCAGCTCCACAGACAGGCTGTCGCCGCCGGAGAAGACGCCCTTGAGGCAGCTGAGATCCTTACCCTCCATATCCGGCAGGCGCAGCAGCGCCTCGTACAGGGTGGGCACACCGGCGATGTAGTTGCAGCGGTGCTTCACCAGATCCTTGGCGTAGCTCTTGGGGGTGAAGCGGGGAACCAGAATGCACCGGCCGCCCTGGGTGAGCATGGTGTGGATGCACACGCCCAGACCGAAACCGTGGAAAATGGGCATGGCGGCCAGCATCTTGTCGCCGGGACGGAACATGGGGTTGGCAGCCACCACCTGCTGGCCCAGCGCGTTGAAGTTGCCGTTGGTCAGCACGATGCCCTTGGAAGTACCGGTGGTACCGCCGGAGTAAAGGATCACGGCGGGATCGTCGGTCTTGCGGGATACCTTGTAGTTGTAGAAGCAGCAGCGGCTCAGCTTCATGAACTCGTTCCAGCGGATCACCGGCGCGTCAGCGGGGATCTTCTCGATCTTGCGGCCGGCGGTCAGCATGTAGCCGGCCTTGATGGGCTGGGCCAGCGCGTCCTTGATGCTGGCGATGATGATGTTGACCACCTTGGTGTTCTTGCGGACGGCTTCGAACTTGTGGTAGAACTGGTCCAGCGTAATGGCGGTGACGGAGCCGGACTCGTTGAGATAGAATTCGATCTCCTTTTCCGCCGACAGGGGGTGGATCATGCTGGCAATGCCGCCCACCAGATTGACGGCGTAGAACAGGAACACCGCCTGCGGGCAGTTGGGCATGGCGATGGTCACCTTGTCGCCCTCGCGGATGCCGATGGTCTTGAGCGCCTTGGCGCAGATCTCGGTCTGCTGCACCAGCTCTTTGTAAGTCGTGGACTTGCCCATGAAGTCAAACGCCACGTTGTGGGGATACTTCCGGGCGATGGCCTCCACGGCATCGTACATGGAGCCTTCGAAATAATCCAGATGCATGGGCACGTCGCCCATATGATCTTTCCACGGGGTTTTGGCGGTAATATTGCTCATATCAGTAATCAACCTCTTCGCTTAAGGGCTTTTCCAGCAGCTCGGGCTGCTCCAGCAGCTTTTTCAGCAGCCGGATGGTCTTGGAGTAGTAGTAGCCGTCGGCCAGACGCTCGTCGATGGTCAGGCCCAGATCTACGCTCAGGCGCATCTCCACGTTGCCGTCATCATCGTAGAAGGGGCGCTTTTTCATCTCGCCGATGACACAGAACACGGAGCAGGTGCCCCAGTTGGTCAGGTGGTGGTAGCCGGCGTGCAGGCCGATGGAGCCCAGATTGGACAGCACCACCGAGGAGTAGTAGGGGTCACCCTCGGTGACGGACTTGGGCATCCAGCCGTGGCGGTCCAGAAAGCGGGCGGCGGCGCCCACAAAGCGGGCCAGAAAACCGGGGATGGCGGCCACTGCGTTAAGGCTGGCCGTGCCGGCATCTACGCCGTCGCTGCGGCAGAAGGACACCTGACGGAAGATCTCGTCGTGGATGGTGTCGATGTTGTCCGTCTCCTTGGAGCGGATGAAGGCCAGCGCCTCGCCGCTCTGGTCGGAGAACACCTTTTTCACCGTGAAGGCGGCGGAGACCACGTTGCGCTGATACATGGTCTGGTTGGCGATGAAGCGGTTCATCTTAGGCCGCAGGGTGATGGTCTTGAGCATGGCGGTGACCATGATCTGAAACAGGTTGTAGGCGTATTCCGGGTTGTCGGCATTTTTCTTTTCCAGATACCGCTGGATGTTGGTCAGGTCGATGCGTTCGCTGAGGAAGGCCTCGTTGTCGCAGCGGTTGGGGTACATCAGCGGCATGACGAAGTGCATGGAATGGATCTTGGTCAGACGCTTGCCGTCTTTCCGGTCGCGGAAGCTTTTACCCATGGTTGCACGCTCCTTTTCTCTTTCCAAAGGCTTCTGTGATGAAGATATATGAAACAGCTTATCAAAGAATAATAAACACAAGTACAACAAAATGTGTATAAACTGTGAACTATATCATACAGGAAGCTGTCGAAGAATGCAAATTTTTTTGAAATACTAACGACTTCTTAACGGTCGGCGGAGGAGGGAAAAAGCGCCGGAGGCGGCGGTGCCGAAGATTTAAAAGAAAAACGTAAAATTCTGAAAATCGGGGGTTGACAATCGTCCCGTGCTGTCGTATAATCTCGTTTGTTGAGACGCGCGAGTGGTGGAATTGGCAGACTCGCTAGATTCAGGTTCTAGTGCTCATTACGGGCGTGCGGGTTCAAGTCCCGCCTCGCGCACCAAAAAAGTACCGACCCCAACGGGGCCGGTACTTTTTTGGTTTTCCGGGGAGGACAAGACAGGAAATCGCGGTTCAACCCACGACGTCCCAAAAATTTGAGCGCTTGCGCGATAAATTTTTGGCTGACGGAGTGCGTGCCGCAAGCCCAAAGGGCTGCGGCTGTCCCGCCCGGTGCGCTGCCTAAAAAAGGCGTTTTTCTAACACTTTTCCAAAGCTTGTTCACAGAAAGCGTTTTCCGCACCGGCCGGCGGTTGTTTTCCTGTTGTTTCCAAGTGAATAAAGGTATGGATTGACAATAAAAAAAGAAAGGAATATAATGAAAACACATTTGAAAAGGAGGCATTCATCATGCTGAAACGTTGTGCAGAACTGTTTACCAAAAATCTGGAATCCAAGAAGCTGAACTTCAGATCCGGCGAGAATAAGTCCGGTGATTCCGTGGTGGAGTTCCCTTACGAGGGCAAAGTTGCAAGAATTTTCTTTGCCGGTGAAGATGGCCAGTACATGTCTATCTACGTCGTTTTTGAAAATGTTCCTGCTGAAAAGCGCACGGACGTGATCCTGGCCTGCAACGAAGTGAACCTTGCGTATAAGTGGGTCACCGCTTATGTGGACTCTGACAACGATGTGATCTTCCATCTGGATGCAAAGTTCTCTCCCGAAGAGGCAGCTGACGAAGCCTTTGAAATGCTGGTCCGCACGCTGAAGATCATGGACGAGGTCAAGCCCCAGATCATGCGCGCCATTTACGCCTGATCCATTACAAAACCTTAAAAGGACATCCGAAAGGATGTCCTTTTTTTGTGCGGTTTCAGAAAAAACGGCGGAAAAACGGAAATATTTCCTTGTGCTTGGCGACGGAAGATGGTATGCTGAAGAAAACAGGCCCGGGATGATCGGGTGGGGAAGAGAGGGAACAGCATATGAAGAAAGCGGTGAGTTTGCTGATGGCACTGATGATGACGGCATCGCTGCTGGCCGGCTGCGGCAGCAAGGAGCCGGAGGAACCCAAGGTTTACCGCGTTTTGTTTATCGGCAACAGCTATACCCATTATCACGACATGCCTACGGCCTATTTTGAGCGCATCGCCGAGCAGGCGGGCTATGAGGTGGAGGTTACCACCATTGTCAAGGGCGCCCACACGCTGGAGAAGTTTGCCGATCCTTTCGACACCTACGGCAGCGAGGTGGCTGTGGCGCTGGACGAAAAGAATGTGGGAAGATACGACTATGTGGTTCTGCAGGAGCAGAGCTTCCGTGCCATTGGTGAGCCGGCCTCCTTCTACGATGCCGTGCGCAACCTGACGGAGCGCATCCGCGCCATCGGCGCTGAGCCGGTGCTGTACGCCACCTGGGGCTACAAGGAGGGATACAGTGTACTGCAGGAGAACAACCTCACCAGCGAGGAGATGACCTGGAAGATGGCAGCCGCTTATACCGCCATCGGCGAGGAACTGGACATCCCCGTGGCCTACGTGGGTCTGGCCTTCCGCGAGATGTACACAACGCTTCCTCTGGCGGATGTATACGCCAACGATAAGTCCCATCCCTCGCCCCTGGGCAGTTATCTGGCGGCTATGACCATTTTCGCCACCATGTTCGAGAAAGACCCCACGGCATTGCCTGTGGAGGGTATGGTGCCCAAGCAGTATAAGGCCCCCATGGATACGGCGGCTAAAAACGCGGTGCTGAACACGCCGGAGATCCCTGCGGAATACCGCACGACTTCTGCCGGTGTGACCGGAAAGTAAGCAGAAAAAAAGAAGGACGCGCAGGCGTCCTTCTTTTTTTTAGGTCTCTTTTTCACCGCGGTGGGTCAGCGTGCGGCGGAACTCCTTGGGAGAGACGCCGGTATAGCGTTTGAACAGCTTGGAGAAATAATTTACGTCCGGGATGCCGCAGTACTGGGCCACCGTCTGCACCTGCAGCGTGCCGCTGCGCAGCAGGTGCACCGCCTGCTCGATGCGGCGGGAATTGACATAGTCCGTCAGCGTCTGGCCCACCTCCTTTTTGAAGAGGGTGGACAGATAGCCGGAGGAGATGTTCTGCATGGCGGCCAGAGCCGACAGGGATAGATCGCCGGCCAGATCGGCATCGATACAGGCCAGCGCCTTGCGGACGGGGGCGCTGTAACGGGCCAGGGAATGCTTTTTGACCAGACGGCAATAGTCGTTCATCATCTCCTCCATCAGCTGTGTGGCAGCTCTGGTGGAGGCGATCAGCTCGATGCGGCGGGCAAAATCCGAGGAGACTGTGTCGATATACAGGGGATGGACACCACCCTGCTCTGCGGCTTTGCGCAGCAGGGAATTCATGATGATGCAGTAATTCTTCAGGTTGCGTACCGGATCGGCCACGCGCTGCTCGATGGCGAACTGGCTCATATTGCTGAGCATGGCACCGGCCTTGTGCCGCAAGCCCTGAGACACCGCTTTGAGCATCTCGTTTTCGTAGGCGTAGCGGCGCTCCATGGTCTGCATGTCCAACAGCGTCTGGTCGGGGGAGGGGGACTCGCTGCGCAGGGACAGAGGTGCGGGAGAGGAGAGGTCACCGGTCAGATCCACTACGGAATAGGTGTCGCTGCCTCCCCACAGCGTTTCGGCGTAGGTGTTGACTACGGCCAGCAGGAACGTATCGTCTGCGATGACGGGGACGCTGCCGTAAAAGGTCTCCAGCTGGCGGAACAGAGCGGGAGGGATGCTATGGAGCTCCGCCTCCTGCAGCAGCTGCTCACGGCTGAGCTGGGCGGACATGTACGGGCCGATGAGCACGGCGGTGGGCTCCTTTTCCGGCAGACGCAGGAACAGGTAGTTGCACAAAAAGGCGTCGGTCACCTTATAGATGGTGTTGCCCTCCATCTGGAAGGGGAGGGTATAAAAAACGTGGCGGTACTCGTCCTCCCGGCCCAGAAAACGGCGGATGCCCAGGTCCAGAGGTATGTCAAATTCAGCCTGCGGCGTCAGGCGGGTGACGGACAGATGGAGCTTTTGCAGGCTGCTTTGCAGGAAGCGGAATTCGGTTTCGTGGAACATGGCGCACCTCCACAGGGATTTTTTGTCAGTGTGAACAAAACTGAAAACGTTTCCGAAAATATTATCATACAAATTTAATTAATTTGCAAGAGGTTTTCTGAAAAAAATACCATAATTGAAGAAAAAAATACTCACGATGAACCGATAACACTTGGTACAATAGTGACGAATAGTGCAAAAGGGTGTATTGTGCCCATTTGTGCAGGAGAATATAAGAACAAGAAAGAGGAAAATCAATGGCTAAAAATGTGAAACTGGACGCCAAGGGCTACCGTAAGTTCGGTATCCGCGATTGCCTGGCGTATGCAGCCGGTGACCTGGGCTGCAACATGAGCTTCTCCCTGAAGGGTACCGTGCAGACCTTCTGGCTGGCCTACATGATGCTGGAGACCGGCCTGCTGTCTGCTCTGCTGCTGATCGTGCAGATCTGGGATGCTGTCAACGATCCCATCATCGGCTCCATGATCGACGCTGACCGCCGTCAGTACAAGCATGGTAAGTTCAAAACCTACATCTTCATCGGTGCCGTTGGCCTGACTGTGGCCGGTGCTGCCGTGTTCCTGCCCTTCCCCAACGCCAGCGTTGTGGTGAAGGCCTGCCTGTTCATTGTGGGCTATGTGATCTGGGACGCCTGTTACACCGTGGCCAATGTGCCCTACGGCTCCATGCTGTCTCTGGTGACCGAGGACGCCGGCGAGCGTTCTCAGCTGTCCACCTGGCGCTCTGTGGGCTCCATGATCGGCAATATGCTGCCCATGGTGCTGCTGCCCATGCTGATTTGGGAGAAGGTCGTTGACGCCAACGGCAATCCCGTCCTCAACCCCGAGACCGGCGTTCAGCAGGAAATCCTGCTGGGTGACCGCGTGTTCTGGGCCGCTCTGATCATGGGCGTGTTCGGCCTGCTGTTCTTCCTGTTCATGCTGAAGAACATCACCATCCGCGTGGATGAGAACACCGTCAAGACCAGCGAGGGCGGCGAGAAGTTCAATGTCTTCCGCGCTTTCGGCAACTTCATGAAGAACCGCGCCGCCCTGGGCGCCACCGTGGCTGCCATGGCCATGTTCCTGGGTATGAACTCCGCTTCTACTGCCAATACCATCATGTTCGCCACCTATTTCGGTATGGCCAAGTACTCCGGCATCGTTCAGCTGATCGGCTTCCTGCCCATGTTCATCTTCATGCCCTTCATCAAGAAGCTGGTGAACAAGCACGGTAAGAAGGAATGTGCTGCTGTGGGCGCCTTGGTGTCCCTGATCGGCGGCGTGCTGATGTTCGTGTTCCCCATGATCCCCAACAAGATGATCGCAATGGTGGTGTACGTGCTGGATCTGTGCGTGTTTGGCATCGGCATGGGCGTTTATACCTGCGTGTCCTGGGCCTTCATGGCTGACGCCATCGACTACAACGAGTGGAAGTTCGGCACCCGCGAGGAAGGTACTGTCTACTCTCTGCACAGCTTCTTCCGTAAGCTGGCTCAGGGTGTGGGCCCCTCCGTTGTTCTGCTGATCATGGGCGCTCTGGGTTATGTGTCCGATCTGGGTCCTGAGGGTCAGAGCCTGGCTACTTCTTACAATATGTGCTGGCTGGTGGCTGCACTGTACTGCTTCAGCGGCGTTGCCATGTTCATTGCCATCAAGTACATCTACAATATCGACAAGAAGACGCTGGAGACTATGAACGCCGAGCTGGCCGAGCGTCACGCTGCTGCCGCCGAATAATCCGGCTTACTTACCTTACCCACACCGCGGCCGGGCAGGCAGTTCGCTGCCTGTCCGGCTTCTCTCTTTACTATTTCCAAGGAGGATATTCGCTATGAGAACTGTATTCAATTTCAACGCCGGCTGGGTCTTTGCCAAGGAGTCCCAGGTGCCTGCCAACCTGCCTGCCGGCTGGGAAGCCGTTGACCTGCCTC
Organism: Oscillospiraceae bacterium; assembly: GCA_015067525.1. Taxonomy (GTDB): domain Bacteria; phylum Bacillota; class Clostridia; order Oscillospirales; family Oscillospiraceae; genus Vescimonas. The sequence continues at coordinate 12,097 of SVMH01000001.1, forward strand.
ACTGCTGGAACGCCGTGGACGGTCAGGACGGCGGCAACGACTATTTCCGCGGCACCTGCTGCTACGCCAAGTCCTTTGCCAAGGCCGACCTGCCTGAGGCAGCTCGCTACTATCTGGAGATCCAGGGCGCCAACTCCTCCGCCGAGGTGTACCTCAACGGCGTGAAGCTGGCCCAGCACGACGGCGGCTACTCCACCTGGCGCGTGGAGCTGACCGAGACCCTGCAGGAGGAAAACCTGCTGGTGGTCACCGTGGACAACGCCGCCAACGACCGCGTCTATCCCCAGATGGCCGACTTTACCTTCTACGGCGGTCTGTACCGCGACGTGAACATCGTCTGCGTCAGCGACTCCCACTTCGATCTGGACTACTACGGCGGCCGCGGCATCGCCGTCACCCCCATTATGGACGGCGCCAATGCCAACGTGGGCGTGGAAGTGTGGGTCACCAATGCCAAGGAAGGCCAGACTGTCCGCTACACCGTCTATGACGCGCAGGAGAACGCCCTGCAGACCGTGGAGAGCGACGAGACCACCGCTTCCTTCGTCATCGAGAATGCCCACCTGTGGCACGGCCGCAAGGATCCTTACCTCTACTGCCTGGAGGCTGAGCTGGTGGAGAACGGCGAAGTCATCGATGCCGTGTGCACCCGTTTCGGCTGCCGCAGCTTTGAGATCGACCCCAACTGCGGTTTTATCCTCAACGGTGAGGAGTATCCCCTGCGCGGCGTCTCCCGCCATCAGGACCGCTGGGGCAAGGGTAACGCTCTGAGCCACGCCGACCACGAGGAGGATATCGACCTCATCTGCGAAGTGGGCGCCACCACCATCCGTCTGGCCCACTATCAGCACGACCAGTATTTCTATGACCTGTGCGATGAGCGGGGCCTGGTGATCTGGGCCGAGATCCCCTACATCTCCAAGCACATGCCCACCGGCCGTGAGAACACCATCAGCCAGATGCGAGAGCTGATCACCCAGAACTACAACCATCCCTCCATCGTGGTCTGGGGCCTGAGCAACGAGATCTCCATCGGCGGCAGCGACGACGACCTGCTGGAGAACCACCGTATCCTCAACGACCTGTGCCATGAGATGGACAAGACCCGCAAGACCACCATCGCTGCCGTCTCCATGTGCAAGATGGACGATCCCTATCTCCAGATCCCCGATGTGGTGAGCTACAACCACTACTTCGGCTGGTACGGCGGCGACACCTCCATGAACGGCCCCTGGTTCGACAAGTTCCATGCCACCCATCCCAATATTCCCATTGGCTGCTCCGAGTACGGCTGCGAGGCGCTGAATTGGCACAACTCCGATCCCCGTCAGGGCGACTACACCGAGGAATATCAGGCTTACTACCACGAAGAGCTGATCCGCCAGCTCTTTACCCGCCAGTACATGTGGGCCACCCATGTGTGGAACATGTTTGACTTCGGCGCCGATGCCCGTGCCGAGGGCGGTGAGAACGGCCAGAACCACAAGGGTCTGGTGACCTTCGACCGCAAGTACAAGAAGGACTCCTTCTATGCCTACAAGGCATGGCTGAATCCCGAGCCCATGGTCCACCTGTGCGGCAAGCGCTACATCGACCGTGTGGAAGACGTGACGAAGGTGACCGTCTACTCCAACCAGCCCGCCGTGGAGTTGTTTGCCAACGGCGTCAGCCTGGGTGTGAAGGAAGCTGCCGATCACTTCTTCTATTTCGACGTGCCCAACGCCGGCGAGACCAAGCTGATGGCCGTGGCCGGTGAGTGCCGTGACGAGAGTGTCATCCGCAAGGTGGAGACCTTCAACGAGGCCTATCGCCTGAAGGAAGAGGGCGCCATCCTCAACTGGTTCGACATCGAGGAGAAGGAGGGCTACCTGTCCCTGAACTCCAAGATGGGCGATGTGATCTCCACCGTCCGTGGTAAGCTGCTGTTTGCCAGCCTCATGGGCAAGATGCTCAAGGGCAATGACGGCAAGGAGGCCAAGCCTATGGGCTTTGAGATGACGCCTGAGATGATGAGCATGATGAACGGCTTCACCGTGCTGCGCCTGATCACCATGGCCGGCGGCATGATGGACGCCAAGTTCACCAAGGAAGACTTGCTGGATCTGAACGCCAAACTGGTCAAGATCAAGGCTCCCAAGAAGTAATCCAAGCGTATCCAAAAGGACAAGGTGCGCCGCAGAACTCCCTTCTGCGGCGCACTTTTTTGGCGAAAATCCAAAAAGCGGGAAGAGGAAATCGACGCTCCTTTGTAGAAAATGATGGCAGGAAAACGATACCGCGCTTGACGATGGAGCAGAAAAGGAGTAAAATGAAGGTGGAATATTGTGCGGATGTCACAAGACCCTCGATCCGCCGCCATTCGCCTCTTTTTGCACTGTGGCGGTGATATGCTTTTTCACGAAAGTGAGGTCGATTTGATATGAATCAGGAAATGCAGCTCTTTTACGGCGGCAAATGGGACAGGGCCTACGAGTATTTCGGCGCCCATCCCGCGCATCAGGAAGGGAAGAAGGGCTACCTCTTCCGCCTGTGGGCGCCCAAGGCCAAAAGCGTGACGCTGGCAGGCGACTGGAACGGCTGGCAGCATGATCACATGGTCTGCGACGCGCAGGGCGTGTGGACGCTGTTTGTCCCCGGCGCCAAGGAGTACGACAGCTACAAATATATGGTGGAAGGCGCCGACGGCAAAAAGCGCTGGAAGACCGATCCCTTCTGCTACCACACCCAGACCCGGCCGGAGACCAGCGGCAAGCTGTACGAGCTGGGTAAGTATCGCTGGGGCGATGCGAAGTGGTACGAAAAGCGCCGCGGCACCCAGCCGGCCGAGGGGCTCATCAATATCTATGAGGTGCATCTGGGCTCGTGGCGCCGCGGCGAGAACGGCCGCTTCCTCAGCTACCGCGAGACGGCGGATCTGCTGGTGCCCTATGTGAAGGACCTGGGCTATAACTATATCGAGCTGCTGCCCGTCACCGAGTATCCGCTGGATGACTCGTGGGGCTACCAGTGCACCGGCTATTTTGCCGCCACCTCCCGCTACGGGAAGCCGGAGGATCTGATGTATCTGGTGGACAAGTGCCACCGCGCCGGCATCGGCGTGATCCTGGACTGGGTACCGGGCCACTTCTGCAAGGATGAGCACGGTCTGGCCGACTTTGACGGCACCAGCCAGTATGAGTACGGCGATCCCCTGAAGCGGGAAAACGAGGGCTGGGGCACACGGGTGTTCAACTTCGCCAAGAACGAGGTGCGCAGCTTCCTGCTGTCCTCGGCGGCCTTCTGGCTGCGGGAGTACCACATGGACGGCATCCGCGTGGACGCGGTGGCCTCCATGCTGTATCTGGACTTCGGACGGGCAGGGAAGGAGTGGCGTCCCAACGTCAACGGCGGACGGGAGAATCTGGAGGCGGTCAGCTTCCTGCAGGATCTCAACCGCACGGCCTTTGCGGTGTATCCGGAGGTGCTGATGATCGCCGAGGAGTCCACCTCCTGGGCCGGTGTGACGCTGCCGCCGGACATGGGGGGCCTGGGCTTCAATCTCAAGTGGAACATGGGCTGGATGAACGACATCTGCCACTACCTGAAGATGGATCCCTTCTTCCGCCAGCACCACCACAAGGACATCACCTTCTCCATGATGTACGCCTTCAACGAGAACTATGTGCTGCCCATCAGCCACGATGAGGTGGTGCATATGAAGGGCTCGCTGCGGGGCAAGATGCCCGGCGACGACTGGCGCGCGCTGGCCGGCGTCCGCGGGTTCTACGCCTACATGCTGGCCCATCCCGGCAAGGTGCTGAACATCATGGGCAGCGAGCTGGCGCAGTGGCACGAGTGGGATTTCAAGGGCCAGCTGGACTGGTATCTGCAGGATAATCCCCAGTATGCCGCCACCCAGGCGTGCATCCGCGAACTGAACCATTTCTACCGCAAGAATAAGCCCCTGTGGGAAAATGACCGGAACTGGGACGGCTTTGAATGGCTGGCCGCCGATGACAATACCCGCAACATCATCGCCTTTGTCCGGCGGGACAAAGCGGGCAAGGAACTGGTATTTCTGGTCAACTTCTCCACCGAGGCGTGGGAAAACTACAAGCTGGGCGTACCGCCCAAGGCAACCTATACCGAGGTGTTCAACACCGACGAGCCCCGCTGGGGCGGCAGCGGTGTGGTCAACACCGGCGAAATCAAACCTGTGTGGGAAAGTGTCCACGGCAAACCCTGCTGCGTATCGCTGCGCGTACCGCCTCTGGGTGCGCTGATACTGCAGGGCAAGGGACGCTTGGCTAAGGCAAAGAATACAAATGGAGGAAAGAGGAAATGAAGAAAGAATGTGTAGCCATGCTGCTGGCCGGCGGTCAGGGCAGCCGCCTGTACGTGCTGACCGGTGACATGGCAAAGCCCGCAGTCCCCTTTGGCGGAAAGTTCCGCATCATCGACTTCCCCCTGTCCAACTGCACCAACTCCGGCATTGACACGGTGGGCGTGCTGACCCAGTACCGTCCGCTGGAGCTCAACAGCTACATCGGCAACGGCCAGCCCTGGGAGCTGGACCGTATGTCCGGCGGCGTACATATCCTGCCCCCTTATCAGAGCGCTACCGGCGCCAGCTGGTACAAGGGAACCGCCAACGCCATCTATCAGAACATCGGCTTCGTGGACATGTATGACCCCGAGTATGTGGTGGTGCTGTCCGGCGACCATATCTATAAGATGGACTATTCCGACATGCTGCGCCGCCACAAGGAGGCGGAGGCTGACTGCACCATCGCCGTGATGGAAGTGCCCTGGGATGAGGCGCCCCGCTTCGGCATCATGAACGTGGACGGCGAGGACACCATCGTGGAGTTTGAGGAGAAGCCCAAGCAGCCCAAGAGCAATCTGGCCTCCATGGGTATCTACATCTTCTCCTGGCAGAAGATGCGCGCCTACCTCATCGCCGACGAGAACGATGAGAACTCCTCCAACGACTTCGGTAAGAACATCATTCCCAACATGCTCGCCGCCGGCGAGAAGATGGTGGCCTACCGCTTTGAAGGCTACTGGAAGGACGTGGGTACGCTGGACTCCCTGTGGGACGCCAACATGGACATGCTGTCTCCCGCCAGCGGCCTGAACCTGCTGGATAAGGAATGGCCCATCTACGGCCGCACCCCCTCCTGCCCGCCCGCCTTTGTGGGTGAGAAGTCCGACGTGGGCAACAGCGCCATCGCCAAGGGCTGCGTCATCGAGGGTGAAGTGAAGAACTCCGTCCTGTCCGTGAATGTCACGGTGAAAGAGGGCGCACAGGTCAGCTACAGTGTGCTGATGCCCGGCGCCGTGGTGGAAGAGGGCGCCGTGGTGCAGTACGCCATTCTGGGCGAGAACACCGTGGTGGCCATGGGCGCCCGTGTGGGCGCCGCTCCGGAAACGGCAGAGGATCCCGCTCAGTGGGGCATCGCCGTTCTGGGCCCCAACACCAAGCTGGCTGAAAACGAAGTAGTTCCGGCAAAGACCATGCTGGATAAGACGCATCAGGGGGTGTAAGCATGAAAGGAATGCACGGAATTATCTTCTCTTACGAGAAAAAGACGGGCCTGCGGGAGCTGATCGAGCACCGCATCCACGGCTCGATCCCCATCGGCGGTGAGTACCGCGTGGTGGACTTCATGCTCAGCAATATGGTCAACGCCGGCATTCAGGACGTGGGCATCATCATGCAGGGCCGCTGCCAGAGCATGCTGGACCATCTGGGCAACGGCAAGAGTTGGGACCTGAGCCGCAAGCACGGCGGTCTGACGCTGCTGCCCGCCTTCGCCTACGCCGAAAACCGCGGCGGCATCGGCAAGTTCCGCGGCAAGGTGGAAGCCCTCGGCTGCGTGCTGGACTATCTGGTGGAGGACATCCGTCAGGACTATGTGGTGCTGGCCGACAGCGATCTGATGATCAACATTCCCCTCGACGACGTGCTGCGTGACCACATGGAATCCGGCGCCGACATGACCTGCGTGTGCACCTCCGTCCCCGGCGAGAGCAGCGACACCTACTTCAAGCTGGACGATACCGGCCGCATCATCGACACCGCCTACGATGTGTACGCACCCGAGGGATATCGCAGCCTGAATCTGTATATCCTGAGTAAGGATCTGCTGATCCGTCTGGTGCGCGACTGCATGGCTCACAACCAGTACAGCTTCCGCCACAACATCCTGCAGGAGATGGGCGGCAAGCTGCAGCTGCGCGGCTATGTGTGGGATGGCTACGCCGCCCGCATCAGCACGGTGCAGAATTACTACGAGCGCAGCATGGAGCTGCTGCAAAGCGATATCCGCGCAGAACTGTTCTGCCCCGAGCGTCCCATCTACGCCAAGGAGAACGACGCCTGCTCTTCCTACATCGATCCCAGCGGCGAGTGTGTCAACTCCCTCATCGCCGACGGCTGCGACATTCAGGGCAGCGTGAAGAACAGCATCCTGTTCCGCGGCGTCAAGGTGGAGAAGGGCGCTGTGGTAGAGGGCTGCATCCTCTTCAAGAACACGGTGGTCAAGAAGGATGCCGTGCTGCGCTGCGTCATCGCCGATAAATACGTCACCATCCACGAAGGCCGCCAGCTGATGGGCCATGAGCACTATCCTCTGGTGCTGGGCCGCGGCAGCGAGGTATAAAGGGAACTCCCGGCAAAGAAACTCCGTTTTTTTCGCCGCCTCGCGGCAAAGTGTGTGATACTTTGACGAGAAAAGCAACGGAGAGGCCGCCCCTCTCCGTTGTTTTTCATAATCTTTGCATTTCGGAAACGTTTCCTGTTGCAAAATTAAGCCAAATATGAGAAAATATAAACGTTCGAGCCTGTGAAAGGAGTTAAGCATATGAAGATCCTGTATGTGACCAGCGAAGCATCCCCCTTCTGCAAGACCGGCGGCCTCGCCGACGTGGCCGGCAGTCTGCCTCCCGCCCTCGCCGCCAATGGGGACGATGTGGCGGTGATCCTGCCTCTGTACGACCAGATCAGTCTGGACTGGAAGGAGCAGATGACCTTCCGCGGCAATATCTATGTGGATCTGGCGTGGCGCCATGAGTACTGCGGCCTGTTCTCTCTGGAGTACAAGGGCGTGATGTGGTACTTTGTGGACAACGAGCGGTATTTCCGCCGCGGCCAGCTGTACGGCGAGTATGATGACGGCGAGCGTTTTGCCTTCTTCAGCCGCGCCGTGGTGAGCTTGCTGCCCCAACTGGACTGGATGCCCGATGTGGTGCACTGCAACGACTGGCAGAGCGCGCTGGTGCCCATCTATATCAAGGATGAGTCCGTGCGCCGCGAGGATGTGCGCGGTATCCGCACCATGCTGACCATTCACAATATTGAATATCAGGGCCAATTCAGCGAAAGCTCTGTATGTGACCTGTTTGGTCTGGACTTCGGCTGGTATGCCGACGGTACGCTGGAGATGAACGGCTGCGTGAACCTGCTGAAGGGCGCCATGCTGTGCGCCGATAGCGTCACCACCGTCAGCCCCACCTATGCCAAGCAGCTGCACTACAGCTTCTATGCTCACGGTCTGGAGAACATCGTGGACATGATCGGCGATAAGATGGAAGGCGTGCTCAACGGCCTGGATGTGGAGGGCTTCGACCCCGCTACCGATAAGGCCATCGCCTGCAACTACACCGCCGACAATACTGCCGGCAAGGTGGCCTGCAAGGCGGAGCTGCAGCGTCAGCTGGGCCTCAATCAGGATTCCAGCGTGCCGGTCATGGCCATTGTCAGCCGTCTGGTGAGCCACAAGGGCGTGGACCTTATCTGTCAGGTGCTGGACGGCATGATGGACACCGGCATGCAGCTGGTGGTGCTGGGCAAGGGCGACGTGGGCTACGAGAACTTCTTCCGCGCCGCACAGGAGCGCTATCCCGGCCGTGTCAGCGCCCAGATCGCCTATTCCGACAAGCTGTCGCGCCAGATCTATTCCGGCGCCGACCTCTTCCTGATGCCCTCCAAGAGCGAGCCCTGCGGCCTGTCGCAGATGATCGCCATGCGCTACGGCACGGTGCCCATCGTGCGCGAGACCGGCGGTCTGGCCGACACGGTGCGCTCGTGCCAGGCAGGGCAGAAGAACGGCAACGGCTTTACCTTTGCCAACTACAACGAGTATGACATGCTCTATGCCATCGGCCAGGCTGTGGCCATGTACCGCGACAACCGCAAGACGTTTGCCGCCGTACAGAAGAACGGCATGACCGATGATTTCAGCTGGGGCGCCAGCGCACGTTCCTATCGGAACATCTACGCCAGTATCGTGGGGTAAAAGCGAACCCCCATTATTCACGGAGGAACCTATGACCTATCACAAAGAAGCACTGAAAGAAGCCATCGTCCGCAAGCTGCGGCTCAACTACGGCTGTACCGAGCTGCAGGCCAACGACGGTGAGATGATGAAGGCCTGCGCCATGGTGCTGCGCGATATCATGGCCGAACGCGGCGTCCAGAGCAGAATGGATACCATCCGGCAGGAAAAGCGGAAGGTCCACTACATGTCTCTGGAATTCCTGATGGGCCGGAGCCTGATGAAGAACGCCTACAATCTGGGCGTGCTGGAGCCTCTGCGCGAGGCCATCGACGAGCTGGGCTTCAAGGCCGCCGATATCTTCGACATGGAGCCCGATGCGGGCCTCGGCAATGGCGGTCTGGGCCGTCTGGCCGCCTGCTATCTGGACAGCATGACCACGCTGGACATTCCCGCCACCGGCTATTCCATCTGCTATGAGCTGGGTATCTTCAAGCAGAAGATCGTGGAAGGCCAGCAGGTGGAGCTGCCTGACGACTGGCAGACCCTGGGCGACGCATGGCTGATGCCCAAGCCGCAGGAGGCCGAGGAAGTCCACTTCGGCGGTAAGATCCGCTCTTACTGGGACAACGGCCACCACATGGTGGTGCACGAGGACTATACCCGCGTGCTGGCCATCCCCTGCGACATGGAAGTGGCCGGCTACGGCACCGAGCACGTCAACACCCTGCGCCTGTGGGACGCCAAGAGCCCCAAGCCCATCGACATGCAGCTGTTCCGTCAGGGTCAGTATCTGCGCTCCGGTGAGGAGCAGGCCATGGCCGACGTGATCTCCAAGATCCTCTATCCCGAGGACAATCACTATGAGGGTAAGTCCCTGCGCCTCAAGCAGCAGTACTTCTTTGTTTCCGCCACCGTGCAGTCCATCACCCGTCAGCACATTCAGGTGTACGGCACGCTGAAGAATTTCCACGAGAAGAACGTCATTCAGATCAACGACACCCACCCCGCGCTGGTGGTGCCCGAGCTGATGCGCATCCTCATTGACGACGCCGGTCTCAACTGGGAAGAGGCGTGGCACATCACCACCAACTCCGTGGCCTACACCAACCACACCGTGCTGGCTGAGGCGCTGGAGTGCTGGCCCCAGAAGCTGATGGAGGAGCTGCTGCCCCGCGTGTGGCAGATCATTCAGGAGATCTCCAAGCGCTGGCAGAACCGGGTGGAGAGCTACTACAACGGCGACATGTCCAAGGTGGAGAAGATGGCCATCATCTGGGACGGCAGCGTCCACATGGCCAACCTCTGCATCGCCGGCGGCACCGCCGTCAACGGCGTCAGCGCCCTGCACAGCGACATCCTGCGCCACGATGTGTTCCGCGACGCCTGCACCATGGAGCCGGATAAGTTCAAGAACGTGACCAACGGCATCGACCACCGCCGCTGGCTCAGCCAGATCAACCCCGGCCTTGACAGCCTGATCCGGGAACTGACCGGCGGTGACGATTACCTCACCGTGCCCCAGACCCTGCGCAAGCTGGAGGCCTATGCCGATGACGCCGCCGTGCTGGCCCGTCTGGAGACCATCAAGGCCGAGAACAAGAAGGCCTTTGCCAAGTTCGCCAAGCGCCAGCAGGGTGCGGTGCTCAACACCGACGCTATCTTCGACGTGCAGGTCAAGCGCCTGCACGAGTACAAGCGCCAGCTCCTCAACGTGCTGCACATCATCTCCCTGTACCTGCAGCTGAAGGATAACCCCGACATGGAGATGGTGCCTCAGACCTTCCTTTTCGGTGCCAAGGCCGCTCCCGGCTACGCCGTGGCCAAGCGCATCATCCAGCTCATCAACTCTCTGGCCGATGAGGTGAACAGCAACCCCATCTGCAAGGATAAGCTGCAGGTGGTGTTTCTGGAGAACTACCGCGTGTCCATGGCCGAAGTGCTGATGCCCGCCAGCGAGGTGAGCCAGCAGATCTCCACCGCCGGCAAGGAAGCCAGCGGTACCGGCAACATGAAGTTCATGATGAACGGCGCCCTGACCGTTGGCACGCTGGACGGCGCCAACGTGGAGATGCACGAGATGCTGGGTGACGAGAACATCTTCCTCTTCGGCTTGACGGCGGACGAGGTGGCCCGTCTGGTGCCCTCCTACGATCCCATGATGTTCTATAACCGCGACAGCATGCTGCGCCGCGTGCTGGAGCAGATCAAGCGCGGCTTCCGCGACGGCAAGACCTACGAGGATCTGTACCAGCGCCTGCTGTACGGCGTCGGCTGCCCCGCCGACCAGTACCTGCTGCTGGCCGACTTCGGCTCCTACTGCGCCGCCGAGCAGCGCATGGCCGCCACCTACCGCGACCGTACCAAGTGGAACCGTATGAGCCTCATCAACGTGGCCCGCAGCGGCATCTTTGCCGCCGACCGTTCCATTGCCGAGTACGCCGAGAACATCTGGCACGTGCCTTATAAGAAGTAAAAAGCAGAAAAGTCCTTCGGAGACCGCCTCCGGAGGATTTTTTTGTATCTTGACAGGTGTGGTATAATGTTATCTGTCAAACTATGCAAAAGAATGAGGAATACTATGACTGAATTTACACAGGGCGCGCCCTTCGATACCTTTGGCCTGTCGGAGGCTACGCTGCGCGCCGTTCGCAATAAGGGATATGAGATTTCCACCCCCGTGCAGGCCGGCTGCATCCCGCCCATGATGGAGGGCAAGGACGTGATCGCCAAGGCGCCTACCGGCACCGGCAAGACCATGGCCTTCGGCATCCCCATCATTGAGCGCATCGACCCCGAGAGCGAGGCGGTGCAGGCGGTGATCCTGGCGCCCACCCGCGAGCTGGCCATGCAGATCACCGACGAGATGCGGGAAGTGGCCGTGTGCCACGAGGGCGTGCGTCTGGTGTGCCTGTATGGCGGCCAGCCCATCGGCAAGCAGATCAATGCCCTCAAGCGCAAGCCCCAGATCGTGGTGGCTACCCCCGGCCGCCTCAGCGACCATATGAAGCGCCGCACCGTCACCATGGGCAGCGTGAAGACGGTGGTGCTGGACGAGGCCGACCGCATGCTGGACATGGGATTCATCCACGATGTGACCCGTATCCTGGATAAGATTCCCCACCGGGAGAATCTGGGCATGTTCAGCGCCACCATTTCCCGGGAAGTGATGGACATTTCCTGGGTCTATCAGCGCGACCCCGAGGAGATCATGGTGCAGGCCACCAAGGAGAATAAGCCCGACATCCTGCAGTACCGCATCGAGGTGGACGCCGAGAAGAAGGTGGAGACCATCGTGCGCATTCTGGAAGGTGAGCAGCTGGAGCGGGTGATCGTGTTCTGCAACACCAAGGGTTCCACCCAGCGCCTGACCAAGTTTCTGGAGCTGCGGGGCATCGACGTGGACTGCATCCACGGCGACATTCCCCAGAAGAAGCGCGAGGCCGTCATGGCCAAGTTCCGCGAGGGTGGTCTCCGCGTTTTCGTGGCTACCGACGTGGCCAGCCGCGGCATCGACGTGGACGATGTGGACGCTGTGTTCAACTTCGAAGTGCCGGAGGAGAACGAGTACTACGTCCACCGCATCGGCCGCACGGGTCGTGCCAAGCGCCACGGCGTGGCCTATACGCTGCTGTCCGATTTTCCCTCCCGCATGCGATTGAACGATATCGAGCGCAACACCCGCAATCAGATCATTCCCGCCCAACTGACGGAGGATGGCCATGTGGTAGCGGTGGAGAAAAAGTGAGGCAAACCCCGGAAAAAGGAGTTTTTCAATGAAAAAGATGCAACGAATGCTGGCGGCATTTCTGACGCTGGTGCTGGTGCTGTCCCTGACCGCCTGCGGCAGTGCGCTGGAGTCTCTGGCGCTGACGGTCAGCCTGCCGCAGGAGCTGACCACGCTGGATCCTGCCATGGCCACCACCGCCACGGAGAAGACCGTGGTGAACCACCTCTATGAAAACCTGATGAAACTGACGGCGGACGCCGAGGGCAATGTGCAGCTCAGCAACGGCGTGGCCAGCCACTATCAGTATGAGAACAATCCCGACGGCACCCAGACGTGGACGTTTTCCCTGCGCGGCAACGCCGTGTGGGCAGACGGCAGACAGGTGACGGCCGACGATTTTGTCTACGCATGGCGCCGTCTGGCCGATCCCGCCACCGATTCGCCCAACGCCTACGTGCTGGACATGGTGGCCGGTTACACCGAGGCCCGCAAGAGCGGCGATATGACCAAGCTCCAGGTGTCTGCCGCAGACCGGTACACGCTGGTGGTGGTTTTGAGCGGCAACTGCCTGCAGTTCCTGCAGCAGGTGTGCGCGGAGACGGCCACCATGCCGGTGCGTGAGGATGCCGCGGCAGTGGAGAACTGGTCCATGGCGGCCTCTACGCTGCTGACCAACGGCGCTTACTGCCATGTAGAGAGCTGGGAGAACGGCGTGCTGACCGTTACCAGCGATGAAGAATACTACGATGCCCGCCGTCTGGGCCCCCGGCGCCTGAGTTTCACCTTTGGTGCGGCGTCGGCGGATGCCGATTTCGTGCTGACCCACGAGGGCGTGGAGGAGGCCGAGGGCTGGAATCTGGGTTCTCTGCCCTATACCGGCACGCTGGTCATCAACCAGATGAGCACCATCTCGCAGGAGATGCGTCAGGCCTTGAGCATGGTGATCGACCGCCAGCAGATCTCCGACCTGCTGGGCAGCGTCTATGAGCCGGCGGACGGCCTGATCCCGAGCGGCGTGCGCAGCACGCAGGGCGGTGTCTTCCGCGACGGCGGCGCGCTGATCGACACTGACCCCGAGCAGTATGAGGCCCGCTGTGAGGCGGCCCGCGCCCTGCTCCGCGGCCAGACCATGCCGGAAGAGGGCAACGTGTCGCTGGCCTATGTGTCCGACGGCGCCACCGATCAGGTGGCCAAGGCGCTGCAGCAGACATGGCGCAAGGAACTGGGCGTGAACGTGACGCTGCAGTCCATGGAACTGGAGGAGATGAACGACAGCCTGCGCAAGGGCGACTTCACCATGGCTCTTGTGATGCTGAGCTGCCGGCGCAGCGACGCGGTGTATATGCTGGAGGATTGGACCAGCGGCGCTGCGGGCAACTACGCCAACATCCACAGTGAGGCCTATGACCTGCTGATCCGCATCTCTCATGCCTCTTCCAGCGTGGAGGCCCGTGACGCCTATCTGGAGGACGCGGAGCGCCTGCTGTTGGAGAGCGGCTACGTGGTGCCTGTGTGCCACATGACCGACGGCTGGAAGCTGAACGAGACGCTGCAGGGCGTGTTCGGTGACGGACTGGGTCAGTACTACTTCCACAGCGTGAAAAAGGTGGAAAAATAAGCAAAAAAAAGAGCGCCGTGCACTGCACGGCGTTCTTTTTTTATTCTCAGATGCGCTTGGCGCTGTCCACCACCACAGCGCGGGCCCGCAGGAGCTTGATGTCGTGGCTCAGGCGGGAAGGGGGGAGTTGCTGGCGGATCTGCTGCAGGCTCATGCCATACATGGAGCTCAGTTCCTCGTACTTGGCCTGCACCTCTTCTTCAGTGACGGTGATGCCCTCCAGACGGACGATCTCCATCATGGCCAGCTCATAGCGGGCGGCCATCTCGGCGTTGGCGCGGGCATGGGCGCGCAGCTGCTCCATGGTCAGCTGGGCGGCCTCCAGATAGTCCTTGAGCTGCATACCCTGACTCATGACGGTGCGCTCCAGCTCCTCCATGAGGCCCTGCAGCTGGCTCTCCACCATGGACTCGGGCACGGTGACGGTCATGTTGGCCATGACCTGATCCAGCAGGTTCTGGGTAAAGGCGTCCATGGCCTGGTTCTGCTTGGCGTGGATGGCGGTCTCCATCACCTGACGGCGCAGGGCGGAGAGATCTTCAAAGCCCTGCTCTCTGGCGAAAGCGTCGTTGAGCTCGGGCAGGGCGTGGCGGGTGATCTTATGGGCCTTGACCTTGAATACGGCGTCCTTACCGGCCAGCTCCGGCACATAGGCCTGGGGGAAGGTGACGTGCACATCCCGCTCCTCGCCCACGCGGATGCCGGCCACCTGCTCTTCAAAGCCGGGGATGAACATGCCGCTGCCCAGCACCAGCGGGAAGCTTTCACCCTTGCCGCCTTCAAATGCCTCGCCGTCCACGAAGCCCTCGAAGTCCAGCGTCACCTCGTCGCCCATGGCGGCGCGGTCCACCTCGGTCTGCACCACGTGGGCGCGGCAGTACTCCTGCAGGGCGGCTTCCACATCGTCGTTGCTCAGCTCCACCTGCTCAAAAGGCGCGCTCAGACCCTTGTACTGGCCCAGCGTCACCTCGGGATACAGGTCTACCAGCGCGGCGAAGCTGTAGCCGTCGGGGCCGATCTCGGCCACGGACAGGGTGGGCGTGCCGGCGATCTCCAGCTGCTGCTGGCTCAGCGCCTCCACAAGGGCCGTGGGGAAGGTGAGGTTCACAGCCTCCTGATACAGGATGTCGGGGGCGTAGGCGGCCTCCAGTGCGTCACGGGGGGCGGTTCCGGGGGCGTAGCCCTCTACGGGATAGTAGGCGTGGTTCTCGCGGTAAGCGTCGGCAAGGGCCTGATGCCAGCTGGCGGTGTCAATGGCGATGGTCAGCTTGACCTGACGGTTGGGCAGGTCTTCGCGGTGGGTAACGGTCATGGTGGTTCTCCTTTGTCGGTTAATTGAATCCAGTATAATACAAAACGCGCCGTTTCGCAACGAGGGGCGAAAAAATTGTAAAATTATTGTGACACACTACCATTTGCCCCACATGTGTGCTAAAATAAGACTGTCGTGGCAGCGGTTTCCTCCGTCCGCACTTTTTTCCTTGTGCGGCAAATGCCACAGAAAGGGGACACATCATGGAATCTGTCAAATCACCCATTTTTGAAGGCATC
The DNA here is from genome assembly GCA_015067525.1 of Oscillospiraceae bacterium. Lineage (GTDB taxonomy): Bacteria > Bacillota > Clostridia > Oscillospirales > Oscillospiraceae > Vescimonas. The sequence continues at coordinate 27,254 of SVMH01000001.1, forward strand.
AGCTGGGATGAGCGCCACTGCATGCGTGACTGTTTCGGCATGCGGGAGCAGAATTTCCGCGCCGAGGAAGTGGTTTATGAGTTCGATGCACCCGGCGGCATGATCGGCATCCTGACCGAGGGTACTGCCATTCTTGAGCGCATCGACGAAAACGGCAACCGCTCCATTCTGGAGCATCTGGGCACCGGCAGCGTATTCGGCGAGATGCTGATGTTTGCCAATGTGGCCGGCGACCACATCGCCGTGGTGTGTGAAAAAGCCTGTCAGGTGTGGTTCATGCGGGGCGACCAGCTGACCAAGCGGTGCGAGAAGGCCTGCGACCACCACAGCCGCATGGTAGAGAATATGTTCCATCTGGTGGCGGAGAAGGCGACCATGCTTTCTGAGCGGGTGGAGATCCTCAGCCGCCGCAGCATTCGGGAAAAGCTGATGTGCTATTTTACCATGCAGTGCGCTAAGGTCAACGCCAACCGTTTTACGCTGCCCTTTTCTCTCAGCGCCCTGGCGGATTACATTTCCACCGACCGCAGCGCCATGATGCGCGAGCTGAAGAAGATGCGCGAAGAGGGTCTGGTGGAGGTGAACGGCCGGAAGGTGACGCTGCTGCGTCCGGCGTGTTAAATCCGTAACAAAGTGATTGACGGGTGCATACCCGTGTGATAAAATGAAAGTAATGTGGCAAAGTTTGTGTGCTTGCCGCAATCAAGCAAGCCAGTAGAAGAAAGAGGGAATTGCTTATGTATCGTATCGTTAACAAAGAAGCCCTGAAGCCTACCGTGATCCTGTATGAGATCGAGGCCCCCATGGTGGCCAAGAAGGCCCAGCCCGGCCAGTTCATCATCCTGCGCGTGGATGAGAACGGCGAGCGTGTGCCCATCACCATCCATGACTATGACCGCGAGAAGGGCACCGTCACCATCATCGTCCAGACCGTGGGCGCCACCACCGAGAAGCTGAGCCACAAGCAGGCTGGCGACTACCTGCAGGACTTCGTCGGTCCTCTGGGTGTGCCTACCCACACCGAGGGTAAGAAGAAGGTCTGTGTCGTTGGCGGCGGCGTGGGCTGCGCCATTGCTTACCCCGTGCTGAAGAAGTTCCATGACTGCGGCGCCGAGGTGCACGCTGTCGTCGGCTTCAAGAATAAGGACGTTGTCATTCTGGAGGACAAGTTCAAGGCCGTCTCTTCCGTGCTGAAGGTCTGCACCGATGATGGCAGCTACGGCCAGAAGGGTCTGGTCACCGAGGCTCTGAAGGAGCTGCTGGATGCCGGCAATCAGTATGACGAGATCTTCGCCATCGGCCCCATGGTCATGATGAAGTTCGTCTCCCTGACCACCAAGCCCTACGGCGTGCCCACCACCGTGTCCATGAGCCCCATCATGATCGACGGTACCGGCATGTGCGGCGGCTGCCGCCTGACCGTGGGCGGCGAGACCAAGTTCGCCTGCGTGGATGGCCCCGACTTCGACGGTCATCTGGTGGACTGGGATCTGGCTGTCAAGCGCAACCAGATGTATCGCGAATTTGAGATGCACAAGCACGAAGAGACTTGCAATCTCTATAAGCAGGAGGTTAAGTAAGATGGCTGTGAATATGCGTTTGGATAAGAATCCCATGCCCTCTCAGGAGCCCGATGTCCGTAATCAGAACTTCCTGGAGGTGGCTCTGGGTTACACCGAGGAGCAGGCTCTGGATGAGGCTGCCCGCTGCCTGAACTGCAAGCTGAAGCCCTGCGTCAACGGCTGCCCCGTCAACGTCAAGATCCCCGAGTTCATCAAGAAGATCACCGAGCGCGACTACGAGGGCGCCTATCAGGTCATCCATGAGACCAGCTCCCTGCCCGCCGTGTGCGGCCGCGTCTGCCCCCAGGAGAGCCAGTGTGAGATGCACTGCGTCCGCGGCAAGAAGGGCGATCCCGTGGGTATCGGCCGTCTGGAGCGCTTTGTGGCTGACTGGCACAACGCCCACTGCACCGAGGCTCCCGTGAAGCCCGAGTCCAACGGCAAGAAGGTGGCCGTGGTGGGTTCTGGTCCTGCCGGCCTGACCTGCGCAGGCGACCTGGCCAAGAAGGGCTATGAGGTCACCGTGTTCGAGGCTCTGCATCTGGCCGGCGGCGTGCTGGTGTACGGCATCCCCGAGTTCCGTCTGCCCAAGGCCATCGTCCAGAAGGAAGTGGACGGTCTGAAGGCCATGGGCGTCAAGGTGGAGACCAATATGGTCATCGGCCGCGTCTGCTCCATCGATGAGCTGATGGAAGAGTACGGCTTCGAGGCCGTGTTCATCGGTTCCGGCGCAGGCCTGCCCATGTTCATGAACATCCCCGGTGAGAACCTGAAGGGTGTTTACTCCGCTAACGAGTTCCTGACCCGTATCAACCTGATGAAGGCCTATCGTGAGGACAGCGATACCCCCATCATGAACCTGAAGGGCAAGAAGGTGGCCGTGGTTGGCGGCGGCAACGTGGCTATGGACGCCGCCCGCTGCTCCAAGCGTCTGGGCGCCGATGTGTACGTGGTGTACCGCCGCGGCATGGAAGAGCTGCCCGCCCGTCACGAGGAAGTGGAGCACGCCATTGAAGAGGGCATCATCTTCAAGACCCTCAATAACCCCATCAAGATCAACGGCACTGACGACGGCTGCGTCGCCAGCATGACCTGCATCGAGATGGAGCTGGGTGAGCCCGATGCTTCCGGCCGCCGTCGTCCCATGGAGAAGGCCGGCAGCGAGTTCGATCTGGCTGTGGACTGCGTGATCATGTCCCTGGGCACCAGCCCCAACCCCCTCATCAAGTCCACCACCGCCGGCCTGGAGGTCAACCGCAAGGGCGGCATCGTGGTCAATGAGGATGGCCTGACCAGCCGCGCTGCTGTGTATGCCGGCGGTGACGCCGTCACCGGCGCTGCTACCGTCATTCTGGCCATGGGTGCCGGCAAGCTGGGCGCCAAGTCCATCGACGAGTACCTGCAGAGCAAGTAAGTGATACATAACGAAAGCGCCGACCGCAAGGTCGGCGCTTTTTTTGTGTTGTTTTCGGAGAATGGGAGGTAATATAGCCCGGTCTCGGTGAGCTATGATTAACTTTTGATTTGATTTTTTCTCCCCATCACCAATCCAAATCCCATAATCACCATACTGGCGGCGATGCCGAGGAAGAGGGAGTCGATGGGGAAGACCTTCCACACGCCGAAGATCAGCACGATGACGGGACCCACGATGGCAGAGACGATGCAGTAGCGGCGGTGGATGCGTCCGGGCAGCCACAGCGCGCACAGGAGCGGCGTGAACACCACGGCGCCCCGCAGACCCATGGACATGAAGGCGAACTGCAAAATGGTGTCGCCCAGCGCGCCGCAGGAGAGGAGTCCTGCCGCCGCCAGCACCACCACGATCCACACCTTACCGAGGCGGGAGAGCTTTTTCTCGTCGTCAAAGCGGCGGGTGACGCGCTTCACAATATCGTTATTGAGGATGGTGGAGATACCCAGCGCCAGTCCAGCGCCGGTACCCACCACCGCGATGAAGAGGGCGCCCAGAATCACGCCCGCCAGCAGCGGCGGCATATGGGCGGTGACGAAGGTGGTGAGGGCGGTCTTGGCCACCATGCCGGGGTACAGCGCGGCGTTGGCGCGCATATAAAGGCCGACGAGAATGCCGCCGATGCCGATAGGCGGAATGAGGAAGGCGGAGAGCAGCGCGCCGCCTACGCCGTCACGGTCGGTTTTGCCGGAGAGGACGCCCTGCGCGTAGGTCTGGGTGGTGAGCACGCCGAGGATGAGGGACAGGCACGCGCCGCCGTCGGTGCTGACGCCCCGGGCGAAGAGTGAGAAAAAGCGCACGCCGTCGGGGTTATCGATGGCCTGCACCATGGCGGTAAAGGCGCCCGCGCCGCCCACCATGTGCAGCACCAGCGCGCCGCAGGCGAGGACGGCAACATAGAGGAGCGCCATCTTCACGATGCCCACCATGCCGGTGCCCTTGGTGCCGCCGAAGATGACATAGAGCACCATAAAGACCACAGACGCGGCCACGGCGGCCTCGAGGGTCATAGCGGGGAACACCACGGCGATGACGGCGGTGGCGGAGATGAGCTGGGAGATGATGTTGATAAAAGTGCCGGTGGCGGAGAGGAGGGAGACGGTCATACCGGCGCCGTCGCCGTACTCGCGGCGGATGATGCCCACCAGCGTGGCACAGCCCGTGTGGCGCAGCGGTTTGGCGTACACCAGCGCCAGGATCAGGCAGGCGATACCGGCGCCCAGTGTAAACCACCAGGCGGACATGCCGTAGGTATAGGCCAGCTGCGCCGTGCCGATGGTAGACGAGCCGCCCACCAGCGTGCCCATGATGACGCCGGCCACCACGCCCAGGCCGTTCTGCCGCTGGCCGCTTTTCACTTGTGTGCCGGACCAGACCGACAGGCCCACAATGGCCGCGAGGGTCACAGCAAGGCCGATATAAAGAAGAGGGTGCATGCAATACGCCTCCGAAAAGAGCGTTTTTACCCATTATAGACCCGTTGGGGGTGAGATGCAAGGTTTTGCCAAATCAAAACCCGACTGTCAGCCATGACAGTCGGGTTAGTCGTTTTTAATAGTCGATGGTGCCGTCGATGACGCGCAGGTCATAGGGCTCGAAGGTAACGTTGCGGTATTTCTCCACATCCATCATGACGCCGGTCCAGTCGGAGTGGATATCGCCGTTCTGCTTGATGAGGATATCGTAGAGGATGTCGTAGGTGACGCCGTTTTCGTCGGTCTCCACGATGGTGGAGTAGGGCAGGGTCTTGTGGTAGGTCATGTGCAGGCCCTTATACTCGAAGTGGAAGCCGTTGCGCATGCGGCAGCCGTCCAGACCCTTATAGGTGAACAGGCGCTTGAGATCCTGCAGGATGGGATCGTTCTCCTCCTCATACAGGTTCTCCGGCGTGGTCTCGGTGTAGTCGTAGCGGAACTGGATGGGGATGTTGTAGGGCAGGAAGCGCTCCACATACTCCGGCAGCTTGTGGGCGGGGTACTTCTTATACAGCACGCAGTTGATGCGGGTGCGGCAGGCGATGCGGCCGATGACCTCGTCGGGAGACTCCTCCACATACTTCTGCAGGTGGCGGGAGATGTTCATGCAGGTGATCTTATCCTTGTTGCGCTCGGTGAAGGCCAGCATCTCCTCGGCAGTATAGCGCTTCTGCACGGGGAAAGTGGTGTTGATATAGATCTTGTGGGTGCTGGGGATAGTGTCCAGCATCTTCTGCAGAGACTCCAGATCGGCCAGAGGCTCACCGCCGGTGAACACAAAGTCGCAGTAGGGGGTGATGGAGTCCATCACGCGGATGCTTTCGATGATCTTCTCCAGAGAGAAGCCGGAGCAGTCGGCATATTCTTTTTTATTGATACAGAAGGGGCAGTTGTTGTGGCAGTCGTAGGGTACGAACACGGTTACGGTGGCGCCGCCTTCACGGGTCTTGTAAGGGTTGCTCATATTTCGATTTTCAACCTCCAAATGAGATGTCCACCCGATATTGTATACCGAGTGGACAGAAAAAGCAAGGAAAATGTAAGAAAAAAGGTTGTTATTTGATTAACAAGCTTTTATTTTGGGGCCTTGAAGTTGCTGATTTGCCCCGCCCGTCAATAGTTGGGGTCGGCCAGCTCCTGCCGGATGCGGCGCAGGGCGGTTTCTTCGCCCTCTTCCTTCAGCAGCAGAAGCCAACGGTCCAGCAGCTCACTGGTGTCGGGATGGATGAAAATGTGGCCCTTGGAGTGCTGAAAATAGTCGTAGGCCGAGGCATCGGTGTATTTGTCACCCTGATAGACGCGGCAGGCGGCGATCCGGTCGCAGAACATCTCCGCCACGTACTTTTTGGGCATCTTGCACCCGCCCATGTACACACCGCCGCCGGGCTTGAGGCAGTAGTCGATCCAGTACTCGAAGTGGTGGCGGTTGCGGCCCTTGTGGTGCAGCCACGAGAGGCTGACGCCGTTGACGATGCGCTCCTGATCGTTGGGGCTGCGGAAACCCTGATAGTACTTCACGCTGCGCCAGAATTCGGTGGGGGAGTACTTGCTCAGATCGTGGGTCAGACCCTGCCAGTAGCGGCCCAGACGGAAGCAGTAGTGCCGCACCAGACGCCGGTGGCGGTTCACGGTGCGCAGATGGTCAAAAAAGTGCATGGCAGGGCCCCCTTCGCGGAATAATAATTCATTATAACACAATTCCGCGCGAAAGAAAAGACCCCGCTTGCGCGGGGTCTGGGAGAGAAGAAGTTACAGGTTCTTCTCGTAGGACTCGATCATCTTCTTGACCATCTGGCCGCCCACGGAACCGGCCTCGCGGCTAGTCAGGTGACCGTTGTAGCCTTCCTTCAGGTTGACGCCAACCTCGTTGGCGGCCTCCATCTTGAACTTGTCCATAGCGGCACGAGCCTCGGGGACATTCAGCTTGTTGGAATTCTTGCTGGACATAATCGTTTACTCCTTTCGTTGTTTGTGGGCGCACGTCCGCGCCCGGTTGGGTATCGCAGACATAGCATGTGCGGAGAAAATGCGAATATGCCCTTGTCGATGTTGGTAATTTTTGCGGTGGAGCTGCGTGGAAAAGGCGGCCAAGACGAGACAATGGGGCAACGGAAAACCCGGAGATGCACATACATCTCCGGGCTTCTTTTTTGATCACAAGGCTCAGCCGAAGAAAAACAGGCCGAAATCCTCACAGCGGTGGAAGTTAGGCGTTTCGGAGTTGACGGCGTTCCAGCTGAGATAGTGGGGGTGATCCGTTAAATCGCCGCACTTGTAGCAGTTGCCGCGCAGCAGCGTGCCGCATTCATAGCGGAACTCGGGGTAGAACAGGCGCAAAAAGGCCAGGGGGATGCGGTAGGTCAGCGTCCAGCCGTCCTGCGTGCGTGCGGCGCGCACGTCAAAAAGCTGCTCCATGTTGCGGGGTACCAGCAGCGTGCGCAGACCCTCTGCCGGGCCAAAGCCAAGGCGGATGCAGGCGTTGGGGTTGATCTCCAGATTGAAATAGCGGCCGTCCTGAGCGGGGGCGAAGAAAAATTCCATGCAGCTGTCCTCGCAGACCTGCTGCAGTTGGCCGGTGTGCTCTGCGCGGATATTGCGCTCCCACGCCTGCTGACGGACATAGAGATACTCGGCATCGTAGCACATCTGCTGCTCCATACGGACACCGGTATCCGGCAGCCACAGGACGTGGCCTACCGACAGGGCAGGAACTTCCGTCCACACCGGCTGACCGGCGTGGACGGGGGTGATGGTATAGCTGCGCATTACTTCAGCAGGCTGGCGGCTGCCTCGTCCACGATGACGGTGCAGTCGGGGTGGAACTGCAGGATGGAGGCGGGGACCATGGGGGTCACAGGGCCGAAGAAGGACTTCTGGACGATCTCGGCCTTGTCCTTGCCGGTGGCGATCAGCAGCACCTTGCGGGCGGACATGACGGTGCCGCAGCCCATGGTGTAGGCGGCGGTGGGAACCTCGTCAATGGAGTCGAAGAAGCGCTTGTTGGCCTGACGGGTGATCTCCTCCAGCTCTACCTCGTGGGTGGCGGCGGGGAAGTGGTCGCAGGGCTCGTTGAAGCCGATGTGGCCGTCATGGCCGATGCCCAGCAGCTGGATATCCACGCCGCCCATGGCCTCGACAGCAGCCTCATAAGCGGCGCACATGGCCTCGGCATCCTCAGCCAGGCCGTCGGGCACCATGGTGTTGGCGGGGTCGATGGAGATGTGGTTGAAGAGGTTTTCGTTCATGAAATAGCGGTAGCTCTGGGGGTGGTCACCGCTGAGGCCCTTGTACTCGTCCAGATTGGCGCTGCGGACCTGAGAGAAGTTGATGAGACCGGCCTTCTCGCGCTCGATCAGCTCACGGTACAGGGGCAGGGGGGTGGAGCCGGTGGCCAGACCCAGCACGCAGTCGGGCTTGGCGTTGATGAGCTCCTGGAAGATGTCGGCGGCCAGACGGCCTGCTTCGGCGGGATCCTTAGCGACGATCAGATTGATATGCAGCATAAAATTACCTCCTGATTTTTGTCATGGTTGTTATTCATCATATCCGTTGGGATTTTTGCTCTGCCAGTTCCAGGTATCACGGCACATATCCACCTGGTCGTATTGGGCCTCCCAGCCAAGTACCTCACGGCTCCTGGTGGGGTCTGCGTAGCAGGTGGCCAGGTCGCCGCTGCGGCGGGGGGCGATCGCATAGGGGATAGCCACGCCGTTGGCCTGCTCAAAAGCTTTGACCATGTCCAGCACGCTGTAACCGCGGCCGGTGCCCAGATTGAACACGGCTTCGCCCTTATGCTCCATCATATAATTGGCGGCAGCCACATGGCCGCGGGCCAGATCCACCACGTGGATGTAGTCCCGCACGCCGGTGCCGTCGGGGGTGTCGTAGTCGTTGCCGAAGATGCTCAGTTTCTCCCGCTTACCGATGGCGGTCTGGGAGATGAAAGGCATCAGGTTATTGGGGATGCCGTTGGGATGCTCACCGATGAGGCCGCTTTGATGGGCGCCCACGGGGTTGAAGTAACGCAGCAGCACCACGGACCATTCGGAATCAGCCTTGGCTACATCACGCAGGATCTGCTCGCACATGTACTTGGTCCAGCCGTAGGGGTTGGTGCAGTTGCCGGTTTTGGAATCCTCCCGCAGGGGCATCTCGTTGTCACCGGAATAGACGGTGGCAGAAGAGGAGAAGATGATCTTCTTTACGCCGTGGCGGCCCATGACACGGCAGAGGGTCATGGTGGAAAGGAGATTGTTGTAGTAGTACTCCAACGGCTTTGCCACGCTTTCGCCCACGGCCTTGAGGCCGGCGAAGTGGATGACACAGGCGATATCGGGATTTTGGGCAAAGACGCGCTCCAGCAGCGCCTCGTCACATACATCGCCCTCGATGAAGGGCACTTCACGGCCGGTGATCTGCGCCACGCGGCGTAGGCTTTCGGGGTTGGAGTTGCACAGGTTATCCAGTACAACAGGCTGATGGCCGGCTTCGATCAGCTCCACGCAGGTATGGCTGCCGATATAGCCGGTGCCGCCGGTGACAAGGACCTTCATAGCCGCTCCTCCTTTACGATACGCTGCATATCCGACCACCTATTCTCCATGTCGGCCACCAGCTTCAGCTGGGTGCGGCAGCGGTCCAGATTCTGGCCCGGACGCTGGGTAGCAAAATAGCAGTCGCCGTCGATATAGTCGGTGAGAAAGCGCATGCCGCATTCCAACGTGATGGTGCGGGCACCGTCGCTGAGCATATCCAGCTCCGTCTCCGTCAGATCGGGACAGGAGCGGACGAAGCCGCGGGTAAAGGCGCGGAAACGGTCCAGACTCATGGTGACAAGGCTCAGATCCCGCTCGTCCTCGGCGGCGGTGGCGGCGCCGAAACGGATGGAATCGCCAAAATCAAAGATGCTCAGGCCCGGCATCACGGTGTCCAGGTCGATGACGCACAGGGCCTTGTGGCTCTCGGCGTCCAGCAGCACATTGTTGAGTTTGGTATCGTTATGGGTGACGCGCTCGGGCAGCCGGCCCTCCTCCAGCATGTGCTGAGGGCGGCAGACGGTCTCCTCATGGGAGAGAATGAAGTCGATCTCCGGCTGCACGTCTTTCACGCGGCCCAGGGGGTCGCGTTCGATGGCCTCGCGGAACAGACGGTAGCGGTCCGGCGTATTGTGGAAGTTGGGAATGGTGGTGTGGAGCTTTTCCACGGGGAAATTCTTCAGCGCCTGCTGGAAGCGGCCGAAGGCCACGGCGCTTTCGTAGAAGTCGTCGTCCGACTCCGGCGCCTGCAGGCAAATGGAATCCTCCACAAAATGGTACATGCGCCAGCAGCCGTAGTCGTTTTCTACATAATACTTGCCGCTGCAGGTGGGTACCAGTGTCAGCGTGCCGCGCGTTTCGCAGCCATGGCCCTGCAGGAAGTCGGTGACCAGCTGAATATTTTCCATCAGCGCGTCCACGTCGCGGAAGACGTGGGTGTTGATCCGCTGCAGGATATAGCGCTTACCGGCGTCATCCGTCACCAGCTGGGTGGAGTTGATGTGGCCGCCGCCGTAAGGCGTGCAGGAGACCACATCGCCCTCCAGACAGAAGCTGCGCAGCGTATGCAGCAGGGCGTCTTGCGTAATAGGTGCGCTCATGTCCAAAGCTCCTTGGGGTAGATATTTTGGGCCTTCATCCCGGCGATGGCCTGCTGTACGCTTGCCAGATCCTCGCGGTAGGTGACGCCGTACCATGTCTCCTCACAAGGCAGGACGGACACGGCGGCGCTGCCGTCGTTGATCTGTTCATCCACCACGAAGGGCAGGAAATACTCGCACTTGAGGGGATTGACGGGCAGATTCTGATCCAAAAAGGCGGGAAAACGGGCCCAGAGCTGATCGATGAAGGCGGCGGTGAAGCCCCACAGGTTCATAGATACGATGCTCTCGCCGCTGATATCCACAAAAGTCTCACCGTCCTCGGTATAGGCAGCGTCATCGCCGCGCTTGAAGATTCGGGTGCGCTCGGTAATGCCGGTGAGCTTGCCATTTTCCACCTGGCACACGCCGCGGGCCACGCTGCCGTGTTCGGTGACGGTGTTGCGCAGGCGGTAACCCACCATGGCGTAGGCGCTCTCATCGGTGTTGGCCGAGAGGAAGTCATACACGGTGGAAAAAGCGGTGGGGCCGTAGAAATCGTCGGCGTTGATGACGGCGAAGGGGCCATTGACGGCGCCGCGGCAGCAGGCAATGGCGTGGCCGGTGCCCCAGGGCTTGACGCGGCCCTCGGGGACGGTGTAGCCCTCCGGCAGTACGTCCAGCGTCTGATGGATGTAAAGCACCTCAAAATGCTTTTCGATGCGGCTGCCGATGGTGCGGCGGAAATCCGCCTCCATCTCCGGCTTAATGATGAAAGCCACGCGGCGGAAGCCGGCGCGCCATGCGTCGAAAAGGGAAAAATCGATGATGATATGGCCCTCGGGATCCACGGGGGTGATCTGCTTGGGTCCGCCGAAGCGGCTGCCCATGCCGGCGGCCATGATGACAAGGGTGGGCTGGTTCATAGAGTCCTCCAAGAACGCGCGGGCCTGCCAAAAAACGGTACAGACGCCGACGCAAAATTTTTACTCATATATTATAATACGGGAGAGGTCAAAATGCAATGCGCAATCGGTTTTTCCCTTGCATTCGCGCGGAAAACGACATATAATGACAAGCGTATGTGAAAGAAAAAGAGGGAGGAAAACCTATGACGGAACTCATTTTTATTCTGGTGGCCTTTCTGGCCTCGGTGATTGGCTGCATCTGCGGTATCGGCGGCGGCGTGATCATCAAGCCGGTGCTGGACGCTTTCGGCCTTTATTCCGTGAGCACCATCAGCTTTATGTCCGGCTGCATCGTACTGGCTATGACCACCTACTCGGTGGTGAAGGCGACCCTTGCTAAGGAGTCGGTGATCGAGAAGGGTGTGAGTACCTACCTCGGCATCGGTGCGGCGGTGGGCGGTCTTCTGGGCAAGCAGCTTTTTGACAGCGTGAAGGCCATGTTCGAAAATGCCGACACGGTGGGCGCCGTGCAGGCGGCGGCGTTGTTCCTTGTGACGCTGGGCACCATGCTCTACACCGTCAATAAGAGCCGCATCCGCACCATCAGCGTGACCAATCCCCTGGCCTGTGTGCTGATCGGCCTGTCGCTGGGCGTCATGTCCTCTTTCCTGGGCATCGGCGGCGGCCCCATCAATCTGGTGGTGCTGTACTTCTTCTTCTCCATGGAGACCAAGGTGGCGGCCCAGAACTCGCTGTACATCATCCTCTTCTCCCAGCTGGCCAGCTTCCTCTTCACGGTGATCGGCGGCAAGGTGCCGGAATTCCCGGTGCTGCTGTTTGCGGCCATGGTGTGCTGCGGTATCCTGGGCGGCGTGGTGGGCCGGAAGATCAACAAGAAAATCGCCAGCGCCACCGTCAGCAAGCTCTTTATCGGCCTGATGGCTGTCATTATGGCGATTTGCTGCTACAACTTCTTCCGCTACTGCTAAAACGAAAATATGCATAAAAAAAGTACCCGCAGAGATCTGCGGGTACTTTTTTGCTTGATGTACGTACGCCAATTACTTGGCAGCGTCGATCATGTTCTGCAGCATGACATAGTCAGCCACGGGAACCTCGGCGGTGACAGCACCGGAGGCGATGAAGTTGTTCTGCTGGGTCTTGTAGTAAGCCTCCACAGTACCGTCAGCGGCACCGGCGGCAACTTCCTTACCGGTCAGCCAGTCGGCAACACCGCGCTCGGCGTAAGCGGCATCATAGTCGGTCTTGGTCTGGTTGACCACGAACTGAGCGACTTCCTCGTAGTTGCCGTCAGCAGCATAGTCCATAGCCTTGTACAGAGCCTTGGTGAAAGCCAGGACCTTGTCGGCGTTCTCGCCGGCATACTTGTCCAGAACGATCCAGGAAGCCAGGGAGACGCTGGTATCGGCGAACATGACGTTGTCAGCCAGCTTGGTGCAGCCGGTCCACTCGTCCATGATCATCAGGCTGTTGGGGGACCAGCAGGCAACAGCGTCCAGAGAGCCGGACAGAGCAGCGGTGGTCAGGTTCTCAGCGCCCATTTCCATGGCGGTGATGTCAGCCATGGTCAGGTTGGCCTTGGCCAGAGCGTTCTTCAGGATGTCCTCACTGGAGGTACCGGCGGTGTAACCGACGGTCTTGCCCTTCAGGTCAGCCAGAGTCTTGACGTTGGGACCGCCGATGAGAGCGTCACCGTTGGAGATGTGGGACAGAGCGAAGATCTTGGCCTTGCCCTGGATGCACAGCTTGTGAGCGCCGTGGCCGATGTAACCCATGTCGATCTTGCCGGATTCCATAGCGGCGATGATGGTGGGGCCGTCAGCGAATTCCCACAGGGTGACTTCGATGCCGGCTTCCTCAAAATAGCCCTTCTCGATGGCGGTGGTCACGGACCACAGGGAGCCGTAGTTGGGCATGTAGCCGATGTTCAGCTTGATGGTTTCGTCCTCGGGCTGCTCGACGGGCTTGCTGCCGCAGGCGGCCAGGGACAGGATCATGGCAACGGCCATGATCAGTGCGATGATTTTTTTCATGTTGTTCCTCCTTGATATATCCATTGGGCGTTTGCCCATAATGGTCGTGAAAATAAATTACTTGCGGACTTCCAGATACTCCTGGTAGACCTCGCCCCAGATCTTGGCCTTCAGGTCCAGGAATTCGGGAGTCATCTTCAGGTCCTGGGTACGGGGATAGGGCAGGTTGATGTCCACGATGGTCTTGATGCGGCCGGGACGGGCGCTCATGACGATGACCTTGGTGGCCAGGATGATGGCCTCTTCCACGTCATGGGTGATGAAGAAGCAGGTCTTCTTCTCCTCCTGCCAGGTCTGGATCAGCTCGGCCTGCAGCTGGGTGCGGGTCTGGGCGTCCAGAGCGCCGAAGGGCTCATCCATCAGCAGCACTTCGGGCTGCACGGCATAGGCGCGGGCGATGGCCACACGCTGCTTCATACCGCCGGACAGCTCCTTGGGATAGGCGTCCACGAAATCTTCCAGCTGCACCATCTTGATGTACTTCATGGCGAGAGCCTCGGCCTCAGCCTCGGGCATGCCCTTGAGCTTCAGACCGAACATGACGTTCTTCTTTACGGTCAGCCAGGGGAAGAGGGCGTACTGCTGGAACACCACGCCGCGCTCGGTGCCGGTGCCTTCCACCTTCTTGCCGTCCACATACACGGCGCCGCTGGTGGGTTCCAGCAGGCCGGCGATGATGTTCAGCAGCGTGGACTTGCCGCAGCCGGAGGGGCCGACGACGCAGATGAACTCGTTTTCATAGATATCCAGATCCACACCGTTCAGGGCGATCATTTTGCCCTGGCGGCCGTCGTAGATCTTTTCCACATGGTCGATTTTGACCTTCACATTTCTTTCCATATGTACTTACCCTCCGCTTACACTTCTCTGGTTTCCTGCCAGCCGGTCAGCTTCTTTTCCAGGAACTTGATGATCTTCTCGATGGTGATGCCGATGATGCCGATGAGGATGATGTACAGGAGCATGGGCTCCACTTCGTAGCTGTTGTTGAAAGAACGGATACGCATGCCCAGACCTGCGAAAGCGCCGGTGGACTCAGCGGCGATCAGGGTGGTCAGAGCGACGGAAGAGCCCAGACGCACGGCGGTCAGGATGAAGGGGGTGGTGGCGGGGAAGATGACCTTGATGAAGAGGTCACTGTCCTTGGCACCCAGCACGCGGGCAGCCTTGATGAGGGTCTCATCCACGTTGCGCACGCCCTGATAGATGGTGATGGTCATGGTCAGGAAGGTGGCGATCCAAATGACGATGACCTGGGGCACGCGGCCCACGCCCACGGCGATAACCACCAGAGGCACGTAGGCCAGAGGGGGAATGTTACGGATGAACTGGATCCAGGGCTCCAGAATGTAGCGCACGGGGCGGTACCAGGCCATCAGGAAGGCCACGGGTACGCTGCTGAGGAAACCGAACAGGAAGCCCAACAGCACGGAGATCATACTGCTCTTGATGTCGGCCCACAGGATCTCGCGCTCGACCACCGTCTTGAAGGCGATGACCATCTTGTCGATGAAGGGGAAGACGCGGCCCGTCTTCTCGTTGATGCTCAGGAAGTACCACAGCAGGATGGCTGTGGCAAGGCTGATGCACAGCCAGCCCCAATTGGGGATCTTGTCAATAAAGCTCTTCTTTTTGTTCAGCATAGTCTCTCTCCACCTTTTTAATAGAATTCCTTGATGCGGTGGAACCAGGTGCTTGCCGGGTCGCCCAGCTCCTTCAGGTACCGGGACATGATGTCCAGATACTTTTTCTTCACGTCGGCATAAGCCGGATCGTAGCATACATTTTTCAGCTGATAGGGATCCTTCTTCAGGTCGTACAGCTCACCGCGCTCGCTCTCGTTGAAGGTGAGCTGATAGTCAAGGTCGCGCACCATGCGCTGCCGGTGGGTGTAGAAGTGGTTGTGATATTCACAGAACACTTCCGTGCGGCCGTTGCTCTCCTGCTCGCCCATCATCAGGGGCAGCACGCTCTCGCCGTCCACGCTCTTGGGAGGCTTGACGCCGGCGATGTCCAGAATGGTGGGCATCATCTCGTGGAGGTAGACGAAGCTGTCGTTATCCTTGGTGCCGGCACCCTTGACCACCATGGGGATGTGGTAGATCTCGTCAAAGGTGAAAGCGCCCTTCTCGATCAGCTTGTGGGCACCCAGACAGTCACCGTGGTCGGCAGAATAGATGATGATGGTGTCCTCGTACAGACCCTCGGCCTTCAGCTTATCCACGATCATGCCCACCATGTCGTCGATCATGGTGCAGTGGCCGTAGTAGCGGGCGGCGATCTCCTGGAAGCCCTTCCAGCCGTAGTTGCCCAGACCCCACATCTTCTCGCTGAGGTAGTAGCCGTAAGGCTTATCCAGCAGGTCGTCGCAGTAGCTGGGGTGTTCGGGGATGTCGGCGGGATCGTACATGGAGTAGTAAGGCTCGGGCACGATGCTGGGGGAATGAGGACCCCAGAAGTTGGCCCAGATGAAGAAGGGCTTATCCTCCTCCTTGGCCTTGTCGATGAGGCGCTTAGTCTCGTGAGCCACGAAATACTCAATGGTGCTCTCCACGGGGCCTTCGTGCTTGCAGAACATCTCCTGGATCTGCAGGGCGGGGTTGTCGCCCAGGAAGCCGTGGGACACATCCACGCCCTCGTAGCCATGTTCCTTGAGATAGAGCTCGTAGTAGTTGGGCTCGTTGTCCGGCGGCTGGTTGAAGATCAGGCTGGGGAACACTTGGCTGCCGGGGAAGCCATAGCCCATGAAGGGCTTGCCCTCATCAAAGCCGCACTCCTCGGGTGCCTTGTCCGGCGTGACGTGCCACTTGCCGGCGTATCCGCAGTAATAGCCGGCCTCATGCATGCACTCACCCAGCAGGGGGATATCGTCGTGGATGCAGGTGAAATTGTCCACCACGCCGTGCTTGTGGGGATACAGACCCGTCATCACGCTGGCGCGGGCCGGCGCACAGATGGCGGAGGGAGTATAGGCGTTGGTGAACTTCATGCCTTCGGCGGCCAGCTGGTCGATGTGGGGCGTCTTGCAGATGGGGTTCATGCCGTAAGCGCTGATGGTGTCCAGGCGCTGCTGATCGGCAAGGATCAGAAGCACATTTTTACGCTTTGCCATGTCGTCCGTTCCTTTCCGGCCTTACAGAAAACGTTTCCGTAAAGCGCATAAAATCTCTTTTATTAAGATAGCATAAATTGTAGGATATGTCAATGGAAGATGGGACGTAACAGAAATAGCCTTGCATTTTGTGGGAGAATCGGCTAAAATGATAACTGACGAATTATGCACAGCTGTGCGCCCAGAAGGGAGGGGTCTCATGCCGCCTTTGAGCCTGCTGATCAAGCCGGCGTCCGGAAGCTGCAACATGCGCTGCCGGTACTGCTTCTATGTGGATGAAACAGAAAACCGCGCCGTGGCGCTGCGGGGCCGCATGAGTGAAGAGACGATGCACACCCTGGTGGACAAGACCCTGGCGTACGCCGATGGCGAGTGCACCTTCTCCTTTCAGGGAGGTGAACCGACGCTGGCGGGGCTGGGTTTCTTCCGTGCCATGTCGGACTATGTGGCCGCTCACCCCAACCCTAAGGGCATTCGGGTGCGTTGGTCCATCCAGACCAACGGCTATGCCCTGGACGAGGACTGGTGCCGCTGGCTGCGGGACAATCGTGTTCTGGTGGGCATCTCGCTGGATGGTCCCAAGGAGGTCCACGACCGCTGCCGTGTGGACACCGAGGGGAAGGGTACGTTCCAAAAGGTGATGCAATCCATCCACCTGCTGGAAAAGTACAGCGTGGAGTTCAATATCCTCACGGTGGTCTCGGCGGCCAACGCCCGGCGGGCCGGTCAGGTATACAACTTCTTCAAAAAGCAGAGTTTCGGATATCAGCAGTATATCGAGTGTCTTGATCCTCTGGGTGAAGAGCCGGGAGGGCACGACTACTCCCTGACGCCGGAGCGGTATGAGGCCTTTTTGAAGACTATGTTTGACGAGTGGTATCGGGACGTCAGCGCCGGACACTACGTCTACAACCGCTACTTTGAAAATCTGCTGATGATCATGACGGGCCAGCAGCCGGAGAGCTGCAGTCTGCGGGGCGTATGTCAGGCCCAGTGGGTCATCGAGGCCGACGGCAGCGTGTACCCCTGCGACTTCTACGCGCTGGATGAGTGGCGTCTTGGCAATATCAACACCGATTCCTTTGCCGGAATGGAGCAAAAGCGGCGTGAGAGCGGCTTTATCGCCCAATCGGCCAGGGTGCCCGAGGCCTGCCGCAGCTGCCGCTGGGCGATGCTGTGCCGCAACGGCTGCCGCCGCAACCGCGCAGAGGACACGGGACAGAACCGTTTCTGCGCCGCCTATCAGGGCTTTCTGGAATACGCATACCCCCGCCTGCAGGAACTGGCACAGGCCATCCTGCGCCGTGCGGGAAGAAGATAACAACAAAAATAATATATAATATAGGAGGTCAACAACAATGGAACGATTTGGTATTTCTGTGGAGCTGAAGAATGTACCGGTGCTGGATCCCGGCTTCATGCCCATGCTGCCCTTTAACCGGGCATTCCTTAAGGGCGCTTCCAAGCCCGTCACCGTGGCGGTGGAGCGCGCCGACGGTCAGGTAGCCACCACTCACACCTTTATTCATGGCACCCCCGAGATGGCCGAGGCTGACCGCTACTACATCGACCGTCTGGTGAAGACGGCGCTGTGGATGAAGGGCGGCTACAAGATCTATGTGGATGACAAGGGCATCTACGATTACCTGTGCAGCGTGTACTGCAAGGGCGGCGAGCGTGAGTTCGACTGGGATTTCATGGCCAATATCTTTGAAAAGCCCTTTGAAGTGGTGCTGACCGACGCCGTGCCCGAGAGCCGTGACTGCCCCAAGCCCATGGGCGGTCATCTGGAAGGCTGCCGCATCGGCTTTGACGCCGGCGGCTCCGACCGCAAGGTGTCTGCCGTCATCGACGGCGAGACCGTGTTCTCCGAGGAAGTGGTGTGGCTGCCCAAGATCAATCCCGATCCCGACTATCACTATGCCGGCATCGTGGAGGCCCTGAAGAAGGCCGCCTCCTACATGCCCCGCGTGGATGCCGTGGGTGTCAGCTCTGCCGGTATCTACATCAACGACCGCACCATGAGCGCCTCTTTGTTCCTGAAGGTTCCCAAGGAGCTGTATGAGGAGAAGGTGAAGAACATCTTCATCCGCGCCATCACCGACACCTTCGGCGATGTGCCCTACGCCGTGGCCAACGACGGCGACGTGTCCGCTCTGGCCGGCACCATGAGCCTGAACGACAATAACGTGCTGGGCATCGCCATGGGCACCAGCGAGGCCGTGGGCTACGTCAACGGCGACGGCTGCATCACCGGTTGGCTCAACGAGCTGGCTTTCGTCCCCGTGGACGCCAATCCCGACGCCATGCGTGACGAGTGGTCCGGCGACATCGGCTGCGGCGTAAAGTACTTCTGCCAGGACGGCGTGAACAAGCTGGCACCCCGTGCCGGCATCGAACTGGATGAGAGCGCTTCCCCCGCCGAGAAGCTGAAGGTCACCCAGAAGCTGATGGAGCAGGATGATCCCCGCGCGGCTCAGGTCTATGAGTCCATCGGCTGCTATCTGGGCCACACCTTGGCTTACTACTTCGAGCATTACGGCTTCAAGTACGTGCTGCTGCTGGGCCGCGTCATGAGCGGTAAGGGCGGCGACCTGCTGCTTTCCACCTGCCGCAAGGTGCTGGACGAGGAATATCCCGAGTACGCCGACAAGATCCAGCTGACCCTGCCGGACGAGAAGTTCCGCCGTGTGGGTCAGTCCATGGCTGCTGCCAGCCTGCCGGAGATGAAGTAAGACGGGAGGTACCCGCATGAAAGTGATCAACGGCCGGGTGTTTGACCCGGAACAGGGCTTTGTGCAGCGCGACCTCTGCACCGAGGGTAGTCTCATCGCCGCCGCCGGCGGCGGTGAAGTGATCGATGCCGCCGGCTGCTATGTGATCCCCGGTCTGGTGGATGTCCACTTCCACGGCGCCGTGGGCGAGGATTTCAGCGACGCTACCGCCGAGGGTCTGCAGCGCATTGCCGACTTTGAGCTGAGCCAGGGCGTGATGTACATCTGCCCGGCAGGCATGACGCTGCCCGAGGACCAGCTGCGCGCCATCTGCGAAAATACCGCCGCCCACCGCCGCGAAAATAAGGGCGGTGCGGAGGTGGTGGGTCTCCATCTGGAGGGCCCCTTCCTGTCCATGGCCAAAAAGGGCGCCCAGAACGCAGACTTCCTCCACGCTCCCGATGCCGCTATGCTGGCACGTCTCCAGGAGGCCGCCGAGGGCGCTGTCCGTCTCGTGACGGTGGCTCCCGAGGAGCCGGGCGCCATGGCGTTTATCCGCAGTGCCAAGGAAATGGGTATCACCGTGTCTGTGGGCCACACCACGGCGGACTACGACACCGCCATGGAGGCCTTCCGCTGCGGCGCATCCCACGCCACCCATCTCTATAACGGTATGCCCAGCCTGCACCACCGTGCCCCCGCCGTTATCGGCGCCGCCTTCGACACCCCCGGTGTCCGGGCCGAGCTGATCTGCGACGGCGTGCATATCCATGGCGCTATGGTGCGTCTGGCCTTCCGCCTGTTCGGCAAAGAGCGCATGGTGCTCATCTCCGACTCCCTCCGTGCAGCCGGTATGCCCGACGGCACCTACCCCTTCGGCGGTCAGGAGATCGAGGTTCACGGCAACCGTGCCACCATCGTGGGCCATCCCGAGACGCTGGCCGGTTCTGTGACCAGCCTGATGGGCTGCCTGCGGCAGGCTGTGAAGTTTGACATCCCCCTCCACGACGCCGTGCGCGCCTGCACGCTGAATCCGGCACAGGCCATCGGCATTGCCGACCGCTGCGGCACGCTGGATGAGGGCAAGGACGCCAGCTTCGTGGTGCTGGACGAGAAGGATCTCTCCGTCCGCGCCATGGTGTTCAAGGGCAAGCGTATTGCCTGAGAAAATGGAATCATTACGAAAAAAGCCTGCCGCAGCTGCGGCAGGCTTTTTTGTTGTGGGGATTGGTTAGACAAATTGGGATTTGACGGTATTACAACAGCTTTATCTCATTGGCAATCATAGCCACGGTTTTGGCTGTGGTATCAATTTTAATGGTATCGAGTGCTTGATACATCGGTATTCTTGCTATGCTTCGCTCAATTATATCTTCAGAACGGATACCTCTTTCTACATCCATTGCCAATCTTTCACACAGAGTCTTTTCATCCGCTACAAGCGAGACGCATTTCACCTCACAGTTCTGCGTATCCAGCTTCTCAAGTATGGAATTGATAATACTCTGCTCATGCATCACCCAACAAAAAATGATATTCTCGTATGCAGAACACTTCAGAAAATTATCGAGTAAATAACAAATATTATTTGTCACCATTGCTTTTGTTTCATCGGTTACTTGGAACGGACTTGCATCCCAGCACCAATCTCCGTCAAGAAATACACTATTCGGCAAATCCTGTTTGAGCTGTTGGCACACAGTTGTTTTTCCAACTCCCATAGTGCCACCAACCATATATAAAGTTTTCATCATTCGCACCTACAAATTCAAGTTTGTCTAAGAGACCGTCTGCTGTCTTCACAGGTACGGTACGTTGCCTTATCGACATCTTACCACACCGCCGCCGGTTGTGCAACGGTTATCCCCCCGTCATTTGCGTTGCAAATGACATCCCCCTTTAGGCAAGGGGGGTGAAAAAAGGAGACAGCACATGCGTGCTGTCTCCTTTGCTTATTGCTTTCTTGCGGTGATGTACTCGTCACCGGGCCGCCAGTAGGGACAGGAATCGGTGTGGCTGGAGAGGAAGCGGATCATCTCGTCCTCGTCTAAGTCTATATCGCAGACATAGTCGTCGTACAACTCATCGTAGACGAAAAAGTTGCAGCTTTCGCACTTACTGCTCATTTCAGATCACCTCTGGCCGTCAGTTCGCCGATGATGCGCTGATAGAGCTTGGCGTCGATCTTATACTTTTTCAGGTAGATCACATAGCCGATGACGATGGCGATGAGGGGGAAGATCATCATGGCCATCTTCATGATGAGAAGGCCCTGCTCCGTCACCTGCGAGGCGTCGGCGGCCTGATTGATGCCGGAGATGATGAGGGTCACCGTCACCACGCCGGTGGCGATGGCGCTGCCCAGCTTGTTGATGAGGGGCTGGACAGAGAAGGTGATGGACTCGTTGCGGCGGCCCAGCTTCCACTGGCCGTACTCGATGGTGTCGGCAAGGAACATGAGCATCAGCGTCTGGATGAAAGCCTGACCGATGAAGAGGAGCACGCCGGCCACGCCGATGGGCAGCATGTGCATGGGGGCGAAGAAGAACACGATGTAGCCCACCACCACCAGGATGGTTGCGATGGAGTAGAGTTTTTTGCGGCTGAACTTGGCGGCAAACTTGGGGAAGAGCAGCAGAGCCGTCAGCTGGCTGACGCCCAGCACCACGGCGAAGATGGAGTACATATCCTCGTCGCCGTAGGCGTAGATGAAGAAGTAGGTGCCGAAGCTGGTGGTAGTGGAGTAGCCCACCATGAAGAGGATCATGCTGATGGTGGTCCACAGTAGCTGGTCGTTGCCGAAGATGACGCGGACAAAGTCGCGAAGGGTGGTGCGCTCCTCGTCCTTATAGTGGCTGCGGTCCTCCTGCACGCCGACGAGGGTAATGAGCTGGGTCGCCAGCATCATGACGCACACGGCGATGGCGAGGATAAACCATGCCTTCTGCTCGCTGCCCACGGCCTCGCCGATGGCACCGGTGATGGGAATCACGCCTACCACGATGATGTACATACCAATGTTGGCGCAGATGCGGGCGAAGGCGCCCAGCTTCTCACGCTGGGCCTGATCGGTGCTCAGAGCCGGCAGCAGCGACCAGTAGGCGATATCGTCTACACCGAAACTGATATCCCACAGCACATAGCAGATGCCAAAGAGCACCACATAGGAAAGACCGGCGGCGGGCAGGGGGGCGAACATCAGCAGCAGGCACGCGCAGGCCACGATGCTGCCGCTGAGCATCCACGGCTTGAACTTGCCCCAGCGGGAGCGGGTATTGTCGATGAGGATGCCGGTGATGGGGTCGTTGAAGGCGTCCAGGATCCGCAGCACCGTCAAAAGGCCGCCCACGGCCGCCAGCATGGCGTCGTCCAGATGGCGCACCTCGGTGAGGTACGTCAGCAGGTACATGGATTCCAGCGTGTAGAACATGTCCCGACCCACGGTGCCAAGACCGAAGCAGTATTTGTTTCTCTTGTTCATCTCTCTTTATTCTCCTCTTAAGATCACGGCCTCCCAGGGCAGCAGTGTGCCGTCGAAAGCGGTGCTGCCGTAGCTGGAGAGCACCAACTGTCCGGCAAAGTCCACGGTCTGCATCGTATCGCAGCAGTTGAGGATGATGGTCAGCGTCTCGCCATCACCGATGCGGCGGTAGGCGCACAGAGTGTCGGTGGCGGTCAGCAACTCGAACTCGCCCCACAGCAGCGTGGGAGAGTTTTTGCGCAGGGCAATCAGCGTCTTGTACCAGCTGCGCAGGGAGGAGGGGTCCTTCTTCTGAGCCGCCACGTTGATGCGCTTGTAGTTGGCGTTGATGCCCAGCCACGGAGTGCCGCTGGTGAAGCCGGCGCCGTACCGGTCCGTCCACTGCATGGGGGTGCGGGCATTGTCGCGGCTGGTGGCGCGGATGATTTTCCAACGCAGAGCCGCGGGGATGTGCAGCGACTTGAGCAGGTTGTGGACGTTAACGGACTCCACATCCCGCACCTCGGACATGGAGGTGAAGTCGAAATCCATCATGCCGATCTCCTGTCCCTGGTAGACGTAGGGCGTGCCCTTCAGGGTGAACAGGAGCGTGGCCAGCAGCTTACCAGATTCCATGGGGTACTGCTTGGAGCCGAAACGGGGGATGGAGCGGGGCTGGTCGTGGTTTTCGAGATAAATGGTGTTCCACGGCACATCCTTCTGCCAGCGGGCGAGGGTCTCCATAAATTTACCCCATTTGTGGGGTGTTTTGAACCATTTGACGATCTTCTGGTCACATTCCATGTGCTCAAAGCCGAACACGGTGTGCAGCTCGCGCCGCTCCGGCGCGCACAGATCGCAGGCCATCTGGGTGTTGACGAACACCGTTTCGCCCACGGTGTAGGCATTATATTCATCGAAGATCTCACGCAGCTGGCGCAGGATCTGGTGGGTGCCCTCCCGGGAGAGGTAGTGCTCCGAGCCGGTGAGGATCAGCTTTTTGGGGCTGGAATCCAGCGAGTCCTTCCACAGGATGTTGATGACGTCGCAGCGGAAACCGGCGATGCCCTTGTCCAGCCAGAAGCGCAGGATCTTCTTGATCTCCTCCAGCACTTTCGGCTCATAGTAGTTCAGATCCGGCTGGTGGCGGGCAAAGAGGTGGAGATAATACTCGCCGCTGCGGTCGTCGTATTCCCAGCAGTTTTCACCGAAAAAGCCGGTCCAGTTGTTGGGAAGCTTGCCGTTTTTGCCGCCCTTGCGCCAGAAGTAGTAGTTGCGGTAGGGGCTTTCCGGATTGCGGCTGGCCTGAAACCAGGGGTGGGCGGTGGAGGTGTGGTTGATGACCAGGTCCATGATGATGCCCATGCCCCGCGCCTTGGCCTCGGCAATGAGCCGGTCCATGTCCTCCATGGTGCCGAAATCGGGATGGATGGCGCAGTAGTCGCTGATGTCATAGCCGTTATCCTCGTTGGGGGAGGCGTAGACGGGGGAGAGCCAGATGAGGTCCACGCCCAGGTCGGCAAGCTCGTCCAGCTTGGAGATGATGCCCGGGATATCGCCGATGCCGTCGCCGTTGCTGTCACAGAAGCTGCGGGGATAGATCTGGTAGACTGTGGATTGTTTCCACCATTCGTGCATAGTTGGGTACCGTCCTTTCTCAGCGCCGGCGGAGGGAGCTGGGCGATGATTTTCTTTCATTATACGCTGTGACAGGGGAGAGCGTCAACGAAAAAAAGCGCGAAGATACCTATATAAAATAAAGAAAGAGGGCGGCAGTTGAACTGCCGCCCTCTTCAGGCATTAGGGGATAGACGCTTACTCAGCGTAGCCTTCGCGCTCCTTGCGCTGCTTGAGCAGCAGCACGACCACGCCGGCCAGGGAGACCAGCATGGCACCGGTCAGCAGACCCACGGGGGTCGTGTCGCCGGTCTTGGGAGCGGGACGGTAGACGGTGGTACCCTCAGAGGTATCCTCGTCAGTGGTGCCGCCCTCAGCGTTGACCACAGCGGTGTTGAACAGCGTCTGGCCGATCTGCTCGGTGGTGGGTACGTACTCGTACTCGCCGGTCCAGATCTCGCCAACGGCCAGAGCGCCGATGGTCTCGGTCAGGCCCAGCATCTCGTCCACCAGAACCACGTCCTTCAGATCCACCTCACCGTTGTTGGTGACAACGATGGTGTAGGTCAGAGGCTTGCCGGCGAAGACCTTGTCAGAGCCTGCGGTCTTCTCCACATCGAGGGAGCGCTGCAGGATGGTCAGCGTGCCGGGAACAAACTCCAGAACGTAGTTGGCGGCCTTGAAGCCCTCACCATCCGTCAGAGCCAGAGTGCCCTGCGTGATGGGATACTCGCCCTTGGCGGCACCGGCCTCGCGGACCAGCTCACCGGTGAAGGCGGGCGTCTCGGTAGCCACGGGGGTGTTGACCTGATAGGTCAGCTCGGGATCGGCATCGCCGGTAGCGATGGTGTGGCTGTCGGCGGTGACAACGATGGTGGCGGGAGTGATGACCACGGGAACGGTGGTGGTCAGAGCGTCGCCCTCATAGTTGTCGTTGGAAGCCTTGACATAGACGGTGTAGTTGCCCACATCCTGATACTGAGGCATCTCGGCGGTGTAGGTCACGCCGTCCACGCTGTAGGTGTAGGTCCACTCGTCGGTGGCAACTGCGCCGGTAACGGCCTGAGAGGTCACGCCGTTGTGCAGCTGGCCATCGTACACGCCGGTGTAGCCGGTGGCTTCCAGCTTGGCGTTGGTGTGCTTGTTGACAGTCAGCACGCCTTCCTTGACGGTGATGTCATAGTTGGCGGCCTTGGTGCCGTCCTTCAAGGTGTAGGTGAAGGTGTTGTCCACGCTGCCCACGTTGGTGATGGAAGCGAAGTTGCTGTAATCAGCGCCCTCGCCGGCCACGAAGCCGTCACCGGTGACGGCCACAGACTCGACCTTCAGAGCGGTGCCGTTATACATCTTGCTGCCGGAGCCGGAGGTCAGGACCACGGTGCGCTTGGTGATCTCCAGAGCGCCGTCGGTCACGTTGAAGGTGACACCCTCAAAGTTCTTGCTGGTATTGGCAAACTGGGAAGCAGCCAGACCCATGGGGTAGGTGCCCACATCGGTGCCGGCAGCAACGGCGGTGCCGGAGAAGGAGATGTTGGACTCAGCGTACAGAGTGCTGGAGATGTTGGTGACCTTGTAGCCTTCCACCTTCTGCTCAGCGCCATTGTACATCTTGGTGCCGGTGTTGCCCACGATGGTGACCACAACGCCGGTGAGAGGAGTGATGGTCAGAGCGCCGTCGGTCACCACGAAGGTGACATCAAAGTTGGCGTTCTTGTTGGTGAACTGCTCCTTGGCCAGACCCATGGGATAGGTATCCACATCGGTGCCCTTGGCAACAGCATTGCCGGAGAAGGTGAAGTCGGCTTCGGTGTAGAGCTTGTCGGAGATGGCCACGGTGTAGCCTTCCACCTTCTGCTCAGCGCCGTTGTAGACCTTGCTGTCCTTGTTGCCGGTGATGGTCACGGTGACAGCCAGAGGATCGATGACCAGAGCGCCATCTTCCACCACGAATTCCACGTTGGTGAAGTTCTTGTTGGTGTTGGCGAAGTCGGAACTCTTGACGGCCATGGGATAGTTGCCCACGTTGGTGCCCTTCACGGTGGCGTCGCCGTTGAAGGTGAAGTCAGCGGTGGTGTACAGCGCGTTGGAGATGGACACGACATCATAGCCGGTGACGGTCTTCTCAGTGCTGTCGTAGGTGACCTTGTCGCTGTGCTCCTTGACGGTGACGGTGACCTTGTCGGTGATGGGAGTGATCTCCAGCTGGCCATCGTTCACCACGAAGGTGACGGTGAAGTTGTCGTTCTTGTTGGTGAACTGAGAGGTGGCCAGATTCATGGGATACTTGCCCACGGTGGTACCGGCGGCAACGGCGGTGCCGTTGAAGGCGAAGTCAGCTTCGGTGTAGAGCTTGTCGGAGATGGCCACGGTGTAGCCTTCCACCTTCTGCTCAGCGCCGTTGTAGACCTTGCTGTCCTTGTTGCCGGTGATGGTCACGGTGACGGCCAGAGGAGTGATCTCCAGAGAGCCGTCGCTGACCACGAACTTCACGGACTTGAAGTTGGGGTTGGTGTTGGTGAACTGCTTCTCATTCAGACCCATGGGATAGGTACCCACGTTGGTGCCGGCGGCAACAGCGGTGCCGGAGAAGGAGAAGTCGGTTTCCTTATACAGGGGGTTGGAGATGGAGACGGTGTAGTCCTCCACCTTCTGCTCGCTGCCGTTGTAGACCTTGGAGGCCTTGTTACCGGTGATGGTGACGACCACTTCGTCCACGGGGGTGATCTCCAGCTGGCCGTCGGTGACGGTGAAGGTAACGGTGAAGTTACCGTTCTTGTTGGAGAACTGATCCTTGGTCAGGCCCATGGGATACTTACCCACGGCAGTGCCCTTGGCAACGGCCTCGCCGGAGAAGGCGATGTCGGCCTCGGTGTAGAGCTTGTCGGAGATGGAGACCTTGTAGCCTTCCACCTTCTGCTCGCTGCCGTTGTAGACCTTGACGTCCTTGTTACCGGTGATGGTCACGGTGACAGCCAGAGGAGTGATCTCCAGCTCGCCGTCAGTCACGTTGAAGGTGACCTTGGCGAAGTTGGGGTTGTTGTTGGTGAACTGGGAAGCAGCCAGACCCATGGGATACTTGTCCACATCGGTGCCGGCGGCAACAGCCTCACCGGAGAAGGAGAAGTCGTTCTTGGTGTACAGGGGGTTGGAGATCTCCACCTCATAACCGGTGACGGACTGCTCAGCGCCGTTATAGACCAGAGAATCCTTGTTACCGGTGATGGTGACGATGACTTCGTCCACGGGGGTGATCTTCAGCTCACCGTCGGTGACTTCGAAGGTGACGGTGAAGTTCTCGTTGGTGTTGGAGAACTGATCCTTGGTCAGGCCCATGGGATAGGTATCGGCCACGGTGCCCTTGGCAACGGCCTCGCCGGAGAAGGTGAAGTCGGCCTCGGTGTAGAGCTTGTCGGAGATGGAGACCTTGTAGCCTTCCACCTTCTGCTCAGCGCCGTTGTAGACCTTGACGTCCTTGTTACCGGTGATGGTCACGGTGACGGGCAGGACCTTGATGCCCAGAGAACCGTCGTTGACCACGAAGGTGACATCCTGGAAGTTCTTGTTGGTGTTGGAGAACTGCTTCTCATTCAGACCCATGGGATACAGGCCTGCGTCAGTGCCCTTGGCAACAGCCTCGCCGGAGAAGGCGAAGTCGGCCTCGGTGTACAGGGTGTTGTTGATGGAGACCTCATAGCCCTCCACCTTCTGCTCAGCGCCGTTGTAGACCAGAGAATCCTTGTTGCCGGTGATGGTGACCACGATGCCCTCGAGAGGAGTGATCTCCAGCTCGCCGTCGTTTACCTCGAAGGTGACGGTGAAGTTCTTGCTGGTGTTGGAGAACTGCTCAGCCTTCAGGCCCATGGGATAGGTATCCACATCGGTGCCCTTGGCGATGGCCTCGCCGGAGAAGGTGATGTTGGACTCGGCATACAGAGGATCGGAGATGGTGACCTCATAGCCTTCCACCTTCTGCTCAGTGCCGGTGTAGACCAGGGAATCCTTGTTGCCGGTGACGGTCACGTCGATGGCCAGAGGAGTGATCTCCAGAGAGCCGTCGGTCACATTGAAGGTGACGCCTTCGAAGTTGTCGTTGTTGTTGACGAACTGGGAAGCGGCCAGACCCATGGCGTAGGTGTCCACGTCGGTGCCGGCGGCAACGGCAGCGCCGTTGAAGGTGAAGTCAGCCTTGGTGTAGAGGGTGTTGCTGATGGAGACCTCATAACCGGTGACGGACTGCTGGGCGCCGTTGTAGACCAGAGAATCCTTGTTACCGGTGATGGTGACCACCACGTTCTTGACGGGGGTGATCTCCAGCTGGCCGTCGGTGACGGTGAAGGTAACGGTGAAGTTATCGTTGGTGTTGGAGAACTGCTCCTCAGCCAGACCCATGGGATAGGTACCCACGTTGGTGCCCTTGGCGACATCGGTGCCGGAGAAGGAGAAGTCAGCTTCCTTGTACAGGCTGTTGCTGATCTCCACCTCATAACCGGAAACGGACTGCTCGGCGCCGTTGTAGACCTTGGAGTCGGTGTTGCCGGTGATGGTCACGTCGATGGCCAGAGGATCGATCTTCAAAGAGCCGTCGTTGACCACGAACTCCACATTGGTGAAGTTGGTGTTGGTGTTGGCAAACTGGGAAACGGCCAGACCCATGGGATAGGTACCCACGTTGGTGCCGGCGGCAACCTTGGTGCCGGAGAAGGAGAAGTCAGCCTCGGTGTACAGGGGGTTGGAGATGGCCACTTCATAACCGGAGACGGACTGCTCAGCGCCGTTGAAGGTCTTGGTGTCCTTGTTGCCGGTGATGGTGACGACCACCTTGTCCACAGGGGTGATCTCCAGCTGACCGTCGTTTACCACGAAGGTGACGGTGAAGTTGGTGTTGTTGTTGGTGAACTGCTTCTCATTCAGGCCCATGGGGTACTTGCCCACGGCAGTGCCCTTGGCGACAGCCTCGCCGGAGAAGGAGAAGTAGCTCTCCTTGTACAGATCATTGCTGATCTCGACCTCATAGCCGGAAACGGACTGCTCCTTGCCGTTGTAGACCTGAACGTCCTTGTTGCCGGTGATGGTCACGGTGATGGCCAGAGGATCGATGACCACTTCGCCATCCACCACCACGAACTCCACGTTGGTGAAGTTGGTGTTCTTATTGGTGAAATCGGAGGCCTTCACATCCATGGGATAGTTGCCCACGTCGGTGCCGCTGACAGCAGCGGTGCCGGAGAAGGTGAAGTCGGTTTCCTTATACAGGGGGTTGGAGATGGAGACGGTGTAACCGTTGGCGCTCTTCACAGTGCCGTCATAGGTGTACTTGCCGCCGTTCTCCGTGATGGTCACGGTGACCTTGTCGGTGACGGGGGTGATCTGCAGAGAGCCGTCGGTCACGTTGAAGGTAACGGTGAAGTTGGCGTTGTTGTTGGCGAACTGGGAAGCGGCCAGACCCATGGGATAAGTACCCACGTTGGTGCCCTTGGCTACCTTGCTGCCGGAGAAGGAGAAGTCGGATTCCTTGTACAGGCTGTCGGAGATCTCGACCTCATAGCCTTCCACCTGCTGCTCGCTGCCGTTATAGACCTTGGTGGCGGTGTTGCCGGTGATGGTCACGGTGACGGGCAGGGGGGTGATGGTCAGCGTGCCGGGCACGGTGCTGACGGTGAACTGATAGGTCACGTCATTGCCGTCGGCATCCAGGATCTTGGCGGTGCCGGTGAAGCTGCTGGTGGTGGAGCCCACGTCAGTGCGGGAAGCACCGGCGGTCAGACCGTTGAGGGTGTAGCCGCTGGGCAGACCGGCCACGGTGTAGCCGCTGACGGACTGGGCGCTGCCGTTATATGCCAGCGTGGCGCTGTTGGCCGTCACGGTGACGGTGCCCTTTTCGGCATACTGTGCCACATAGGTCACGTCTTTGGTCACGGTCTTGGCAATGGCGGGAGACCAGCCGGTGAAGTAGTAACCGCTATCGGCGGTCACAGCGGGAGCGGTGGGGGTGGCGGAATGGCGCTTGATGTTCTCGTGCACCACGTTGCCGTCGGCATCCTGACCGGCCAGAGCGCCGTGAGCGCCCTCGTTATAGGTCACGGTGTAGCGGGAGGTGACGCCCTTCAGGCCGGGAACGGGGAAGTCATACTCGGTATCGCCCCAAGCCAGCTTGGTCTCGCCGTTGGCGGGATGCCAGGCGGTCTCGTCAAAGCCCGCAGCGTCGGCATCCAGATAGACGGTATAGGACAGGGTGTAGGTGTAGGTGGTCACACCGGCGTTGGTGCTGCCGTCCACATCCTGCAGCTGCCAGGTCAGATTGGAGGCATCGCCGGTGACGCCCTCAGGCAAGTCGGCGGTGGGGGTGGTGACGCTGACGTTATTGCCCATGGGGTCGGTAACGGTGTTCAGCGCAATGCCCTGGGTGATGTCCTCGGTGATGGCGGCAAATGCGGCCATCAGACCGGCGGTGTTGTCAGCGTTGTAGGCGAAGGTGTGGCTCGTACCCTCATCGTCGGTATAGGCGGGAGTGGCCACGCTGTTGCGCAGGAAGTTACCCACGGTGGGGCCGCCGCTGTAGGTGTTGTCGTTAGCCACACCGAAGCACACGGTGTACAGGCTTGCACCGGTGCCCTTCAGCGCGGTGGCAGATGCAGTGGCGTTGCTGTTGTTCTGGCTGCTGCCGTTGCTGCCGTTGCCGCCCACGTTTTCATAATAAGGGTCAGAGAAGATGCCGCCGCTGTGGTAATCACCACCGATGGCGGTAGTAGAGCTCTGAACGCTATTCATGCGGAAGGTGGGCTTACCGTCGGTCAGGACTACAGCATACTTGCTGGAGACAGAGGCGACGGCATCGGCGCCCAGCAGGTTCTTGCCCAGACGGATACCGGCGTCCAGATTGGTGCCGCCGGAGTCAGTGTCATTCCAACCGGTGGTGAAGCCGGGGGCGAGAGCGTTGATGGTGTTCACAGCAGAATCATAGCTGTTCTTCCCTGCGCCGCCGGCCACATTGACCCAGCCCAGCATGGTCTTGGCAGTGGTACCGTAACCCACGATGGCCAGATAGCGGTTGGCGCTGGCATCGGTACCGGCATAGCCGGCCACGGCGGGCGTATCACCGCTGGCGGGCGTGCCTGCCAGGAACTGCAGAGCGGCCTGCTTGGCGGCGTACAGACGGGTCTGGGTGGTGGTGATGTCGTTGTTATAGCGCGAGTAGTGTTTGCAGTCCTGCGCGTGCCGGTTATTATTGCCGCACTCGGCGCAGTACAACATGGAGTTGGACAGGTCGATGACCAGCACGGTGGCGGCTGCACTGGTGCGCAGCACGGTGGGGGTCTGCACCTGCACCTGCAGGTTGATGGTAAAGGTGTTGGGCTGGCCGGCCACGGGAGTGGCGACCTTGCTCAGGGTCAGGTCGGTGCCGGCATCATCTACGTCCTCGTAGGTGATGGAGCCGGTGCCGCCGGGGGTCCAGACGCCACCTTCATAGGTACCGTTGGTGACGGGGGATTCGTCACCCTCGGCTGCCCATGCCGTGGGTGTGGTGAGGCTGAAGAGCATCACCAGTGCCATGAAGAGGGACAAGATGCGTTTTCTCAATGGTATCTCCTCCTTAGTTGAGAATGTCGCCCGGATCGGGAAAGAGACTGCCGGCGCGTGGCCGCCGGCCGCCCTCTGCCTCACCGGAGCGATGAGCAATTGTCAGGCAGGAACAAATGCTCCAAAACCCATATTTGCAATGCGCAATTGCCCAAATCCGGCAGGAGGCAATTTTTGCATTATATAAATATGGATATACCTAATGACAGCAGTATAAAACAAAATGCGCCCCCTGTAAAGTGCAAATTTGTTAGTAAGGTCACAGAATTTACCGTGTTA
The DNA here is from genome assembly GCA_015067525.1 of Oscillospiraceae bacterium. Taxonomy (GTDB): domain Bacteria; phylum Bacillota; class Clostridia; order Oscillospirales; family Oscillospiraceae; genus Vescimonas. Next base: position 59,101 of record SVMH01000001.1, read on the forward strand.
TTTTGACATATCTCACAATAAAGTTATAAAAATCAACAAATCAACAGCATGTGTCAATTATCCTTTTTCACGTGTCATGACACTCGTTTTTTGGATAAAAATACCCGTTTTTTGCCGCTTGCAATTGCCAAAAAAAGAGGACCGCCCTTTCACGTGAAAGAGCGGTCCGAATTTGTTTTTCAGGGGGTGACATTTGACGGTTTGCTGTCCACCACACGGTAACGGTCCAGCGGCGTTTTGTGGTAGTAAATCGTGTTGGCAAGGCTGCAGATGAGCCAGCCGGCGGGGTAGGCCATGGCGATGGGGATGAGGGTGTTGGAGATGAAGTTGGCCATGACGTACAGGTAGATCTGGCGGAACACCACGAACGAGCCCAGCATCATCACCATGGGGGCGCGGGTGTTGCCGGCGCCGCGCAGGGCAGCGGAGTACACCTGATTGAGGCAGCACAGCAGGTAGAAGGGGCTCAGCAGCCGCAGCAGCAGCGTGCCGTATTCGATGACCTCCGGCTTATCGTTGAAGAAGGCGGTCAGCTGCGGGGCGAAGATCAGCAGCGGGATGAGGACGATGGCGGTGATGCCTATGGACATCTTCAGGGCGGTGCGCACACCGGCCTTGGCGCGGTCCACGTTGCCCTTTCCCAGATTCTGCCCCACGAAGGTGGTGGAGGCCAGCGCCACGGACTGCATGGGCAGGAACATCAGCTGATCCACCTTGGCGTAGGTGGTCCAGCCGGACATACAGTCGGTGCCGAAGAAGTTGATGTAGGACTGGACGAAGATGTTGGAGAAGGCGGTGATGGCCATCTGGATGGCGGCGGGGAAGCCCAGCGTGACGATTTTTTTCAGGGTGGGCCAGTCCATGCGCAGCCAGCTCAGCTTCACCTGCACCACCGACTCGGTGCGCATCAGCACCGTCAGCACCAATACCGCCGACAGGGACTGGGCGATGACGGTGGCCCATGCCACGCCGGCCACGCCCATGTCAAAGTACAGCACGAACACCAGATCCAGCACGATGTTGGTGCAGGCCGAGAGGATGAGGAAGTAGAAGGGACGGCGGGAGTCGCCCACGGCGCGCAGGATGCTGGCGCCCATGTTGTACATCATCATGCTCAAAAGGCCGGAGAAGTAGATGGTCAGATACGTGCTGGCATCCGCCACGGCCTCGGCAGGCATTTTGATCAAACGCAGGGCGGTGGGCACCATCAAAATGCCCACGGCGGTCAGCACCAGACCCAGCGTCAGCGTCATCAGCAGCGCCGTGTGCACGGCCTGGCGCACCCGAAGCTGCATTTTGGCGCCGTAATACTGGGAGATGACCACGCCGGCGCCGCTGGAGAAGCCGGCATAGAAGCCCAGCAGCATATTGATGATGGGACCCATGGTGCCCACGGCGGAGTAGGCCACGTTGGACACGTAGTTGCCTACCACCCAGGTATCCACCATGTTATACAGCTGCTGGAACAGATTACCTGCCAGCAGCGGCAGGGAAAAGTGCAGCAAAAGCTTAAAAATGCTGCCCTCGGTCATGTCTACATCACGCCGCGTGCGGCGCGGTGCGGTGGCTTCCTGTGCCATAGCGCATCCTCCCCCTTATACTGATTACCTCAAGGATACCATTTGGGGGCGGAGTTTTCAACAAAAAATGCCAGAAAATTCAAAAAATGTCACAGGAGAACTCTTCCGGTGACGCCGGACGCATGACGGACACCTCGTAGGCGGTGCGCTGCTCGGTCTGGCTGCCGCTGAGGGACTTGGTGTAGGTGCGGCTCTGGATGCGTCCCTCCAGCGCCATGGGCGCGCCCACGTCCAGCAGCGCCGTCTGCTCGGCCACGGCGCCCCACGAGATGCACGGCAGGTAATCCGCCCGCCCGTAGCGGCGGTTGACGGCCAGGATCACGTCACAGATCTCGCGGCCCAGCGGCGTGCGGCGGAAGGTGGGCGTTTTGCACACGGTGCCGGCAAGGCGCACCACGTTGCACGCCTCGTCCTCCGAGGGGACGAGGGTGCGGGCCAGCACGCTGATGATGAGCCGCGGCCCGACGCCACTTTTGTTGTTGTACGAGCGCAGCTGGCCGGTGAGGCTGACCCATTCGCCTTCGCACAGGGGATGGGCGTCCAGCAGCGTCTGGGGTGCGATGATGTTCACTACGTCGCACTGGCCGCTCAGGCGCGGCACTGACAGGGGAAACCGGCAGAAGAGCTGGCTGTGATTGGTGTGGGAGGGGACGGGCGCCGCGGCCACACGGCCGCACAAAACGGCGCGGTTATGGTGAAATGGCTTGCGATTCAATTCCATGGTGCTCCACCTTTGTTGTTTGATGGCCTACTCTATGACGCACCGCGGCGGAATATGCCCTTTTCAAAAGCGGCAAACTGTGGTATGCTTTTGCCAAAGAAACGAGGAAAAGGAGCATGCTCTATGCGCTACAAAGGAAAGGTATACCGTCCGCCCAGTGAGGCCTACAGCCTCATCGTACAGGTGACCTACGGCTGCAGTCACAACCGCTGCGCCTTCTGCGACATGTATGACGACAAGCATTTTTCTATGCGTCCGCTGGAGGAGATCTTTGAGGACTTCCGCATGGCCCGTCAGGCCTACCGTCGGGTGGAGCGGGTGTTTCTGGCCGACGGCGACGCCCTCATGCGCCGTACCGCCGACCTTGTGCAGATCCTTGATCTGATCTACGGCCTGTTTCCGGAGTGTGAGCGGGTCACCAGCTACGCATCTCCCGGCAGCCTCCACGCCAAGAGCGAGGAAGACCTTAGGCTGCTGCGCCAAAAGGGCCTCACCATGCTCTATATGGGTCTGGAGTCCGGCTGCGACGCGGTGCTGGAAAAGATGACCAAGGGCCACACCGTGGCATCCATCGTGGAGGCCGGCAAAAAGGCGCGGCGCTGCGGCTTTGCGCTGTCGGTGACGGCCATCTCCGGCCTTGGCAGCCGCGAGCTGCTGGAAGAGCACGCCATCGGCACGGCCAAGGCTTTGAGCGAGATGAATCCCGAGTATATCGGCCTTCTCACGCTGATGGTGGAGCGGGGCACGCCGTTGGAGCAGTGGGTAAAGGAAGGCAGCTTTACCGTCCTTGGCCCGGCTGATATTCTGCGGGAGACGGAGCTCTTTTTGCAGCATATCGACTCTCCCGGCAGCGTCTTTCGTATGAATCACGCCTCCAACTACCTCACCCTTAAGGGTACGCTGAACGAAGACCGCGAGGCGCTGCTGGCGCGAGTCCACAAAGGTATGGAGGGCTATGGCCTGCGCAGCGAATATATGCGCGCGCTGTGAGAAGAGAGAAAAAACGGGAGGGAAAACAGTATGAACAGACAGAACATGTCCAGTGTCAGTCTGCCGGTGCGCCGCTACAGCAGCGCACGGTCCAATCTGATGCTGATGATGGTCTTCACGCTGGTCAACACGGTGCTGGCGGCGCTGAAGGGTGACATTTACTTTCTCTTTTCCTGCTACGCCGCCCATATGTCGGCGGTGCTGGGGCGGGAATTCTATGACTTGACCGGCAGCGTGCCGTATCTGCTGATCGGCCTGGGTGTGGCCTTGCTGGTGCTGCTGCCGTATCTGGTGTGTTGGATCCAATCCAAGAAGCGCCGCGGTTGGCTCATTGCGGCACTGGTGCTTTTTGCCATCGACACGGTGATGCTGGCGGTGGATGCCTTGGCCATGGCGCAGGCCAGCTTTATCATGGATCTGGTCTTCCACATCTGGCTGCTGGTGAGCTTGTTTCTGGGTGTGCGCGCCGGCAAGGCGGCACTGGCGGAGCAGGCGGCCCCTGCGCTGGAGGAGACCACCTTCTACGATGCCTCGCTGGGCGGTGAGCCGGATACCAAGTGCCTCGGTCAGCCGCAGGAGGAGCGAAAGTACCGTCTGATCGTGCAGGCCATGCACGGCGGACGCACTATTGAGGTGCGCCGCAGCTACGGCCTGACGGAGCTGGTCATCGACGGACGGCTCTATGGCAAGTGGGAGGGTGTTTCCGAGAGCTCCTATGAGATCGTCGCCCGCGTGGACGGCCATGAGATCGCCACCCGTTTTCTGCCTACCGGCAAGCAGACCATCGAGGTGGACGGGGAGATCATCGCCAAGAAACAGCGCCTGTATTGAGCGCACAAAACCGTTGACAAACGGCACTGATGGTGGTACATTACAAACAATAACACCTCAAACCGATGCGTAAGAGGAGTAACCCTGACGGAAGCGCCAAGAGAGTTGCGGGCGGTGTGATCGCAGCCGGGGAAGACAGGGCGAATGGCCTTACAAGGGCGGCGTGAAAGGAAACGAGTAGCGTTCGACGGCAGCCGCGGCCGTTACCCCGGCGGAGCGCATGACTGTGCGTGCAGAGTGGGCGCAACGCGCCAATTTGGGTGGTACCGCAGAAGCTTTTCGGCTCCTGTCCCATGGAAACATGGGACAGGAGTTTTTTATTATGACACATCTGGATTTTCGATGGCGGTTTTCTGAATAATAGTGAAGAAAATACGCCAGTTTGCTATAAAATCGTAAAAGGAGACACCGTCATGGAAGAAAAGAAGATCCCTTATAAAATCTACCTCAGTGAAGATGAGATGCCCCGTGCGTGGTACAATGTCCGCGCCGATATGACCAATAAGCCCGCCCCGCTGCTGGACGGCGAGACCATGCAGCCCATCACGCTGGAGAAGCTGAGTGAGGTATTCTGCGAGGAGCTGGCACGGCAGGAGATGGACGACACCACCGCGTGGTTTGAGATCCCTGAGGAGATCCGCAATTTCTACAAGATGTACCGTCCCTCGCCTCTGGTCCGCGCCTACTGTCTGGAAGAGAAGCTGGGCACGCCTGCCCATATCTACTACAAGTTCGAGGGCAACAACACCTCCGGCTCCCACAAGCTGAACTCCGCCATCGCGCAGGCCTACTACGCCAAGCGGCAGGGCCTCAAGGGCGTTACTACCGAGACCGGCGCCGGTCAGTGGGGCACGGCGCTTTCCATGGCCTGCGCCTATCTGGGTCTGGACTGCGAGGTGTTCATGGTCAAGTGCTCCTATGAGCAAAAGCCCTTCCGCCGCGAGGTGATGCGCACCTACGGCGCCAACGTGACCCCCTCGCCCTCCAACACCACCGCCGTGGGCCGCAAGATCCTGGAGCAGTTCCCCGGCACTTCCGGCTCCCTGGGCTGCGCCATCAGCGAGGCAGTGGAGGCTGCCACCTCCCGCGAGGGTTACCGCTACGTGCTGGGCAGCGTCCTCTCTCAGGTGCTGCTGCACCAGACCATCATCGGTCTGGAGACCCAGACGGCGCTGCGCAAGTACGGCATCAAGCCCGACATGATCATCGGCTGCGCCGGCGGCGGCTCTAATCTGGGCGGCCTCATCGCCCCCTTCGCCGGTGAGATGCTGCGCGGCGAGGCCAACTACCAGCTCATCGCGGTGGAGCCTGCGTCCTGCCCCAGCCTGACTCGCGGCGTGTACCGCTACGACTACTGCGACACCGGCGCCATCTGCCCGCTGCAGAAGATGTACACTCTGGGCAACGGCTTCATCCCCGCCGCCACCCATTCCGGCGGCCTGCGCTACCACGGCATGAGCGCCATCGTCTCCCAGCTCTATGAGGACGGACTGATGGAGGCGAGATCCGTGGCCCAGACCGACGTGTTTGCCGCCGCACAGGAGTTCGCCAAGTGCGAGGGTATCCTGCCTGCTCCCGAGTCCAGCCATGCCATCAAGGTGGCCATCGACGAGGCGCTCAAGTGCAAGGAGACCGGCGAGAGCAAGACCATCGTCTTCGGCCTCACCGGTACCGGCTACTTTGACATGATGTCCTACGGCAAGTTCAACGATGGGCTGATGACCGACTACGTGCCTACGGAAGAAGAGCTGCGGCGCGGCTTCGATTCCATCCCCAAGTTCCCCGGCAACGAATAAAAAATCAAGCCGCTTCCACTTGCCGGTGGAGGCGGCTTTTGCTATACTGAGGAAAACGATGAGGGAGGCTTCCCATATGAACAAGACGGGTTTTGGCTATCTGCGCCTGCCGCAGTTGGAAACACCGGCGGGCAAGGCGGTGGACTTGGATGCAGTCAATGCACTGACGGATGAATTTTTATCCCGTGGCGGAGATTACTTCGACACCGCCTATACCTATCTGGAGGGCCGCAGTGAGGACGCGCTGCGCCGCTGCCTTGTGCAGCGCCATCCCAGAGAGCGCTTCCGCGTGGCCACCAAGCTGCCCGGGTATAAGATGAAGTCTCTGGCTGACTGCGAGGCCACCTTCCAAGAGCAGCTGGCGCGCTGCGGCGTGGACTTCTTTGATGTGTACCTCCTCCACTGGCTCAACGAAAAAAACTACGCCATTGCAGAGGAAATGGGCCAGTTTGCCTTTTTGCAGCGGCTGAAAGAGGCGGGGAAGGTGAGAGAGACCGGCTTTTCCTACCACGACGGGCCGGAGCTTCTGGACGAGATCCTCACCAAGCACAGCGAGGTGGACTACGTGCAGCTGCAGCTGAATTATCTGGACTGGGAGAGTCCCGCCCTGCAGGCGCGTCAGCTCTATGAGGTGGCGGTGCGCCACGGCAAGCGCATCATCGTCATGGAGCCGGTGAAGGGCGGTCAGCTGGCCAAACTCCCCGCGGCGGCGGAGCAGCTGCTGCGGAATATGGATAAAAATGCATCCATGGCCTCGTGGGCGGTGCGCTTTGTCATGAGCCTGCCGCAGGTGGAGATCGTGCTGAGCGGCATGAACGAGCTTACGCAGGTGAGGGACAACATGCGCGATCTGCAGCCCCTGACGGAAGAGGAAAGCGCACTGTTGCTGCGCGCGGCGGAGCTGATCCGGAAAGACACAGCCATCCCCTGTACCGGCTGCAGCTACTGTACCGCCGGCTGCCCCATGGCCATTCCCATTCCCCAGTATTTTGCCTTGTATAACGAGTATGCCCGCACGCCGGAGCAGGGCTGGAAGATGGGCCACGCTTACCGGGCTTTAGCCGCCAAGGGGGGCGCTGCGGCGGACTGCATCACCTGCCGCATGTGCGAGGGGAGCTGCCCGCAAAAGCTGCCCATCACGGAGCACCTCCAAGCGGTGGCCAAGGCATTTGCCTAAAAAAAGAGTGCAGACAGCTGTCTGCACTCTTTTTTCGTTGTTACTTGCTCTTGCGTTTGAAGATCGCGCTGCGGAACAGCACCACCTGCAGCGCCAGGAAGAAGGCGATGAGGATCACCATGGTCAGCGCCGGCTTCACGGGAGCCAGCGTGGCCAGCAGCATCATGGGGAAGCCCAGCGCGATGGCCGGCAGGTTCTGGTAGACCATGTTGTCGGCGGCGGGGGTCTTGAAGTCGCCGTCGATCTCACGCAGCAGGATGACGCCGGTGCTGGCGGTGCCGGTGAGCATGCCGTACATCATGAGGAACTGCTCCTGCGGATACTCGGGGAACAGCTTCTTGGCCACGATCAGGTTGTAGATATAGGTGATGACCAGGCCCACCACGCCCAGGATCAGCATGATGCCCCAGTAGTTTTCCAGAATACCCAGACGGATGGCTGCCACACCGGCCACCACCATCAGGTCGTAGAAGAAGTTGCTGCAGCGGGTCATGAGGAAGTCGTTGGTGTGCTTGCGGCGTACCAGGCCGCGCTTGTTGAGGAAGTTCAGCACTGCCTTGACGATGGCGGCGGCCGCCACGCCCAGCAGGAAGTTGAAGCCGTAGATCACCGACTTCATGCCGGGGATCAGCTGGGCAAGACCGATGATCATCAGCTGGGCGATGAAGTAGGACAGGGCGATGAAGGCCAGCTGCACGGTAATCTTGTCCATGCTCTCCTGCATGGGGATCTCGCCCTCGGCCTGGATCTCACCCATATCCAGAGCGCTGTCGCCGCGGCCGCGGTCGAGAATGTGGCCCTTCTTCTTCAGAATATACAGGTGGGCCACGCCGCCCAGGCTGGCGCTCAAAAAGCCCAGCGCCGCAATGGTCAGGCCGAAGCTCTTGCCGCCCACGAAGCCATGCTCCAGCTCGTAGATGTTGCCGTAGTTCATGGCCTGGCCGGTGCCCTGACCGTAGCCGAAGGGCAGCAGGATACCGGCGGCAGGGAAGAAGCCGTCGATGATGAGAGCTGCCACCAGCGTGATGCCGAAGCCCACCACGGCCTGCAGCAGGTAGGTGGACACGGTGGTGACGCCGGTGTTGAGGATCTCATTGGTTCTCTTTTTCGTCAGCTTGCCGCCGCCTGCCTTCAGCGTGGAGGCGACGAAGCCCAGGGCCAGGCAGTGGTAGGTGATGATCTCCAGCGTGGTGGTGCCGCTCTCGCCGAAGAAGGGCTCATCGAACATCACATCGCCGGTAATGAGCTTATAGATACCGGCCACGATCAGCAGAATGCCGCCGCCCAGCACCGAGGTGGGGATCAGGGAAGCATTGAGGATGGGCACTACCTTTTTCAGCGCCTTGGCAGCCAGCAGGCTCATCAGCAGAACGGCCAGTACGTTGAACCAGCCCCATACACTAAAGTCCCAAAAATTTTCCATGTTCCGCTCCTTCCCGGCAGTTCTGCCAGTGATAGAATATGTTGACATAACGCAGGGCGTTGAATCGCTCGCTGCCCCAGAATTGATAGAGCTTGTCGCCGATGTAGAGATTGATCTTGTTCTTGCCCAGCACCGTCACCGTACCGGTCTCATCAAAGCGGAAGGTGTAAAGGGGAAGTGCTTCATCACCCACTTCAATACGGTCTCCGTACAGCCGCAGCTGGGTGGTTTCCTCCACCAGCACCTTGTTTTGGTAGGGGATGACCTCCCACATTTTGACCGTGTCGCGGTACAGGGGTGTATCGGCCCAGGGGGCCAGATCCAGATGGTTGACATAATTCTCCTGATACTCGTACCACTGGGCCACATGGGGGAAGGGGAAGTCGCAGTTCACACCCTGCAGCTCCGTGGTGGGGAGGTAGCGGATCTGCATCTCGCACTTTTTGCAGGTGATGATATCGCCGCGGCTTTCAAACTCGCTCAGGCCGCAGTGGGGGCAGACGTACATGGCCCGCTCCAGATACTGGGCCAGCTGGGGGTGGTGGTACTCGTGGTGGTTGTTGGCTTCATCCACATAGATCTCGCGCGTCAGCAGCGCATGGAGCTCGTCGTTGGAGAGGGAGAGGTACTCCTCCGGCTCGATGACGCGGGAGACATAGCCGCGCATTTTTCCGCGGCGCACCACATCGCTCCAGCGGGGGTGGATGCCGTAGCCGCCCTCAATGCGGAAGATGGCCAGCGGCAGCTTGAGCATCTTTACCATCTTGATGATGGCGGGGTTGAAGTAGCCGGTGCGGCCGGAGAAGGTGCGGTTGCCCTCCGGCGCCAGGGCGATGGTGCCGCCCTCCTTGGCCACGGTCATGCACATGCGCATGGCTTTGAGGTCGGTGGTCTGCTTTTTGATGGGGATGGGGGCAGCGATCCACTCGATGAGGCGGGAGACCCAGCCCATGGAGAACAGATCCTCGCTGGCGATAAAATACACCGGCTGGCGGAAGGCCATGGAGATGAAGAACTGGTCAAAGGCGGTCTGATGGTTCATGACCACCAGATACTGCCGGCCGTTTTCCTCACGGAAGGGATCTACCTTGATGCCGTATTTCCACTTGGTATAAGTGCCGATCAGAGGGCGCAGAATTTCCAGCAGGATCTTGTGCCGCCTGCGTACCCAGGGCTGTTTTTTCTTGTTCATAGGGCATCCTTTCTTGGGATGAATGAATTACTGAACACAGTATAGCACTTCTGTCATATTACGACAAGAGAAATATCAATTTTCGTTGATTCTTAACACAAAAGAGGGCTTTGCGGCGGTACTTGACGAGCGGTTGATTTTCAGCTAAAATAGGGCAAAATGGTTGATTATGCCCATTTCTCACCAAGGAGGTTTTTCATAGATGGCAAACGGATTTATCGACAAGGCCCGGATCACCGTGCGCGCCGGCAACGGCGGCAACGGCGCGGTGGCGTTTCACCGGGAAAAATATGTAGCGGCCGGCGGCCCCGACGGCGGCGACGGCGGCAACGGCGGCAGCATCATCCTGCAGGTGGACGACAACATGTCCACGCTGATGGACTTCCGCTATAAGCGCAAGTATGTGGCCACCAACGGTATGGACGGTCAGGGCGGCCGCCGCACCGGCAAGGACGGCCAGAGCCTCATTATTAAAGTCCCCCGCGGCACGCTGGTGCGCCACGCGGAGACCGGCGAGATCATCAAGGATATGTCCGGCAGCGAGCCCTACGTCCTTTGTAAGGGCGGCAAGGGCGGCTGGGGCAACCAGCATTTTGCCACCCCCACCCGTCAGGTGCCCCGCTTTGCCAAGGCGGGCCTGCCCGGCGAGAGTCTGGACGTGTTTCTGGAGCTGAAGCTGCTGGCCGACGTGGGTCTGGTGGGCTTCCCCAATGTGGGTAAGTCTACGCTCCTGAGCGTGGTCAGCAAGGCCCATCCCAAGATCGCCAACTACCACTTCACCACCCTCTATCCCAATCTGGGCGTGGTGTATGTGGATGAGGGCGTCAGCTTTGTCATGGCCGATATTCCCGGCATCATTGAGGGCGCCAGCGAGGGCGCAGGCCTTGGCCACGACTTCCTGCGCCACATCGACCGCTGCCGATTGCTGGTGCATCTGGTGGATGTATCCGGCAGCGAGGGCCGCGACCCCATCGAGGACTTTGACACCATCAACGCAGAGCTGCAGCAGTACAGCGCCGACCTGGCCTCCCGCCCCCAGATCGTGGTGGCCAACAAGACGGACCTTTTGATGGACCGCGAGAAGCTGGACGCCTTCCGCGCCCACGTGGAAGAGCTGGGCTACACCTTTATGGAGATGTCCGCCGCCACCCATCAGGGCACCCGTGAGCTGGTGCAGCGCATCGCCGCCGAGCTCTCGGAGCTGCCTCCCGTCATCGTCTACGAGCCGGAGTATGTGCCCCGCCCGCCCCAGATCGACACCAGCGAGCCGCTGGAGATCACCCGTGAGGGCGATACGTGGCTGGTGGATGGCCCGTGGCTGCAGCGCCTCATGGCCAATGTCAACTTCTCCGACTACGAAAGCCGTATGTATTTTGACAAGATGCTGCGCCAGAGCGGCCTTTTCGACCGGCTGGAGGAGATGGGCATCCAGGACGGCCACATCGTGTCCCTCTACAATCTGGAGTTTGAGTATCAGCGGTAAAGTTCTTCAAAAAAGCGGCAGATGCCGCTTTTTTGATTTTTTGAGAAAGGCTGCTGCTGCGGCAGGCCGAGGTCGGCCCCGCATCTTTAGGTGGGGTCTGCCGAGGGCATTACCGCTGGGCCGAGGCTGACAGGACAAGCCGTTAGTGTCGTAGGGAGTCCGTGAGCGTAAGCGATACGGACAATCTCTCAGTCAGTTTCGCATCCCAAAGGCTCTCTTTACACAGGGGAGCTTTTGGGATGCGATGAAATGCAAGAGACAGTTCGCTTTGCGTGTTGGTCACGTGGTGGGTTCCATAGGGCTTTGCCCGCATAGGAAATACCTCGGCTTTGCCGGAGATATTTATTTGATTGGCGGAATATATAAAAATGTATTAAATTTGACTTGGGGATTTGGAAAATACGCCAACGCTATTGTGTCCTATAAAAATTTATGATATATTAAACATGGTATTATCCTTGGCAGAAAATTGGTTGAATAATAGGAAGGTAAATTATGATGAAGTACGATCTGCACAAACTGTTTGTGGGTATTTCTCTGCAGCTGACTGGTATTGCAGGTGCCCTGCTGCTTCAGGTGCTGGTTTCGGAGGGAGCTGACGGCGGTGGATTGGCAACAATCATTGCTGTCTGGGGGCTCTATGTTTCTCCTGTACTGGTTTTGGCGGGACTCATCCGGGTCATTACCGCCAAGGAAAAAAGCAACGCATCGAAGGAAGAATGAACTTCCGCTTCGCATAAACACCGCACCTCCGCGCAGACTATGCGCGGAGGTGTTTTCGTATGTCTGATCCCTTAACCGATCTTCTCAACCGCAACGCGGCGGCCTATACCTTTTTCTATTCTCTCTCCCCTGAGACGCAGACCGCCCTGCGGCAAAAGGAGATCCACACCCTGCCCGAGCTGCACCGCGCGGCCTCGGATGTGGCGATGCAGCAGCGCCCGCAGGCATTTTGAAAGGAGCAAACGCAATGTCCACCAAGGAGACCATTTCCATTTTGAAAGAGTGTGACGCCGGGGTCAAGATGGCCCTCGCGTCTTTGGACGATGTGTGGGAGCACGTGCAGCACTCGGAGCTGCGCGCCATCCTCAACACCACCCGCGCCCAGCACCAGTCGGTGGGGCGTGAGGTGCAGCAGCTGCTGGAGGAGTACGGCGGCCGCGAGAAAGATCCCAACGGCGTGGCGCGGAAGATGTCCGCCGTGGTGACCAAAACCCGTCTGGGGCTGGAGAAGTCCGACACCGCCTGCGCCCGCGTGCTGGCCGAGGGCTGCGACATGGGCATCCAGAGCCTGCACCGCTATCTCAACCGCTACCGCGGCGCGGAGGTGCCCGCCCGCGCCCTGTGCCGCACGCTGGTGGCCATCGAGGAGCAGCTGAGCCGCGATCTGCGGCAGTTCATGTGAAAAGGAGGCCTGCAAGGCCTCTTTTTCCTTAAAAAAGTGTCGAAAAATCGTCGTTTTAGCCGAATTTACGACAGGTATTGCATTTTTTCGCGCAGCGTCTCATAATGAAGAAAATAAGCCCTGTGCGGCGGAAAAACAGGAGGCGCCCCTATGAAGATCACCGATATCAAGACCTATATCGTGCCCACCATTCAGGCCAGTGAGGTCACCTATCACTGGAGCGGCACCAAGCAGTTCCTCATGGTGAAGGTGGAGACCGACGAGGGCATCGAGGGCTGGGGCGAGTGCTACACGCTGGCTGACCGCGAGCGCTCCACCGCCATGCACGTGGAGGAGATGAAGGCCTATCTGGTGGGTTCCGATCCCACCCGTATCCGCTATTTCCGCCACTGGGTGTATAACCTGTTCGGTGAGCGGCGCCCCGGCATCGACCTGTACTGCGCCGCCAGCGGCATTGAGATCGCCATGTGGGATATCCTGGGCAAGAAGTTGGGCGTGCCGGTCTATACGCTGCTGGGCGGACCGGTGCACAAGAAGCTGAAGGCCTACGCCAACATCGGCCCCGACGGCGTGAAAACGCCCCAGCAGGAGGTGGAGATGGCGCTGGAGCTGGCACGTGCCAACGGCTACCGCGCCTTCAAGCTCTATCCCTTCGCCAACGACGAGACGGAGGATCAGATGGTGGAGCGCATCGCCTATTTCCGCGAGGGCATCGGCAACGACTATGAGATCATGATCGACGTGTGGCGCACGCCGGAGGCGCGCCTTGCGCTGGATGTGGCGCGGCGCATCGAGAAGTATCACATCACGTGGTACGAAGAACCCATCGGTCCGGACGATCTGGACGTGCTGGCCCAGCTGAAGGCGGGCACCACCCTGCCGCTGGTGGCCGGCGAGGCCATGTACGGCAAGCGCTGGTTCAACGAGGTGTGTAAGCGCAACTGCGTGGACTACATCAATCCCGACATCAGCGTAGTGGGCGGCATCAGCGAGATGCTGGACATTGCCGCCATCGCCGAGGCCAACTACATCAAGGTGGGCCCCCACAACTGCAACAGCTCCACGGTGGCCCTCAACGCCACGGTGCACGCCGCCTGCGTCATGCCCAACCTCACTGCCATCGAGACCTTCCCCTGGCACGTGGAGATCGGCGACAAGATGTGCCGCAACCAGCTCAAGGTGGTGGACGGCTTCCTGACGCTGCCGGAGGGCCCGGGCCTTGGCATCGAGATGGACGAGGCGTATCTGGCATCCCTGCCCTACGAGCCCCGTCCCCCCAAGGGCTGGAAGAATCTGCTGAACATCTGAACGTGTAAAAAAAGACCCGAAGCACCGCGCTTCGGGTCTTTTTTATGCTCTTTACAGGCTCTGCCAGCTCTCGTCGGAGGGATTCTTCTGGAAGGCTTCCAGTTTGACGATGTCACTTTCGGCGATGTAGCCGGTCTCGGCGGCCATGGCGATGAGGGCGTTGTAGTTGGAAAGGGAGGTGTTTTCCACTTCGGCTGCGGCCAGACGGTCGATGCCCTTCTGCAGGCCATAGGTGAAGATGGACACGATGCCCAGCACCTCGGCGCCGTACTCGCGCAGCACGTTCACCACGTCGATGGCGCTGCCGCCGGTGGAGATGAGGTCCTCGATGACGACGACCTTGGCGCCCTTTTCGATGCGGCCTTCGATCTTATTGTTGCGGCCGTGATCCTTGGCGCTGGCGCGGACGTAGGCCATGGGCAGGTCCAGGATGTTGGCCACCAGTGCGCCGTGGGCGATACCGGCGGTGGACGTGCCGGCGATGACCTCGCACTCAGGATACTTGGCCTTCACGATGTCGGCCAGGCCCTGCTCGATCACGTCGCGGACGCGGGGATAGGACAGGGTCAGGCGGTTATCGCAGTAGATGGGGGACTTGATGCCGCTGGCCCAGGTGAAGGGGTCATTGGGACGCAGGAACACGGCCTGAATGTCCATCAGGAGCTTTGCAACTTTCTTTTCCATATCGGTTCTCCTCTCAAATTCTCAGCCCAGGAAGTCTTTGCAGACGCGGCGGTAAGCGGCCACCACATCGGCGGCCTGGGTGATAGGACGGCCCACCACGATGAACTCGGTGCCCGTTTCCCGGGCCAGAGCGGGGGTCATGATGCGCTTCTGGTCACCCACATCGCCGTCGGCGAAGCGGATGCCGGGGGTGACGGTGATGAAGTCGCGGCCGCAGGCCTCCTTCACCAGAGCGGCCTCCAGAGGAGAGCACACCACGCCGTTGAGGCCGGCTTCCTTGGTGTTGCGGGCATAGTGAGCCACGGTATCGGCAATGGGGGCGCCAATGAGGAGCTCACGCTGCATGCGCTCCTCGGTGGTGGAGGTCAGCTGCGTCACGGCGATGAGCAGGGCGTCGTCGCCCAGGCCCTCGCGGGCAGCGCGCATCATGTCGATGGTACCAGCGGCATGGACGTTGGTCATGTCAACGCCCAGACGGGCCAGATTCTGCATGGCCTTCTTCACGGTGTTGGGGATGTCGTGGAGCTTGAGATCCAGGAAGATCTTGTGGCCGCGGTCCTTGATGGCGCGGACAACATCGGGGCCTTCGCCGTAGAACAGCTCCATGCCGATCTTCACAAAGGGCTTTTCTTCCTGGAATTTGTCCAGAAAAGCAAGGGTATCTGCCTTGTCTTTAAAGTCACAGGCGATGATCACATCTCGATTCATAGGGTGAGACTCCTTCCGATGATATCTTTGAGGTTGGCAATGCCGTACTCGTCCAGCTTGCCGGGCAATTCGGCGATGATCTTGGGGCAGGCAAAGGGATCCACCAGATTCTGTGCGCCCACCTGCACGGCGCTGGCGCCGGCAGACATAAACTCGATCACGTCGTCGGCGCAGGAGATGCCGCCCACGCCGATGATGGGGATGTTGACGGCCTGGGCCGCCTGATAGACCATCCGCAGGGCCACCGGCTTGATGGCGGGGCCGGAGAAGCCGGACATCTTGGTGGACACGATGGGGCGGCCGGTGCGGGGATCGATGACCATGCCCAGCAGCGTATTGATGAGGGTGATGCCGTCGGCGCCGCCGGCCTCACAGGCACGGGCGATGGCGGCAATATCGGTGACATTGGGGGAGAGCTTCATGTAGACAGGCTTATGGGTCACGGCCTTGACGGCGGCGGTGACTTCCTGTGCCGCACCGGGATCTGTGCCGAAGGCCATGCCGCCGTGGCGGACGTTGGGGCAGCTGATGTTGATCTCCAGAATGTCGATCTCGTCGGCGCGGTCGAACTTTTCGGCCACCATCACATACTCTTCTACGCTGAAGCCGGAGATATTGGCCAGCAGCACACCATTGTAGAGCTTGCGCACGGCGGGCAGCTCATGGGCGATGACGGCGTCCACGCCCGGATTCTGCAGACCCACGGCGTTGAGGAGGCCTTCGCGGCACTCGGCGATGCGGGGGGTGGGGTTACCGAACCGCTCGGCGCCGGTGGTGCCCTTGAGGCTGATGCCGCCGAGAACGTTGAGATCGTAGAACTGGGCCATCTCCTGACCGAAGCCGAAGGTGCCGCTGGCGGGGATGACGGGGTTTTGGAGGGTGATGCCGCTCAGGGAAGTTTCCAGACGCTTCATTCGAACGTCACCTCCTCGGTGGGGAATACGGGGCCGTCCTTACAGACCCGCTTGGTACCCACCAGCGTATGGCAGGTGCAGCCCATGCAGGCGCCGAAGCCGCAGCCCATGCGCTCTTCAAAGCTCAGCTGGCCGGGGATGCCGGTGCGGTGCAGGGCGCGGAGCATGGGCGTGGGACCGCAGGCCAGGAAATAGTCGCAGCCGCTCTCGCGCAGGGCGTCGGTGACGAAGCCTTTGCGGCCCAGCGTGCCGTCGTCGGTGGTGACCAACACGGGGATACCCAGCGCTTCAAACTTTTCCATGTAGAAAGATACATCTTTCGTGGCAAAACCGAGGATGGCGGTGACATCCGCGCCCATTCTCTTCAAACGGCGGGCGGTGTCGTACATGGGGGGCACACCCACGCCGCCGCCGATGACGGCGACCTTGCGGCCGCGAGCCTGCTCCACGTCAAAGCCGTTGCCGAGGCCCACCAGCACGTCCAGCTTGTCGCCTTCAACCATGGCGGCCATCTTTTTCGTGCCCTTGCCCACCACCTTGTAGATGATGGTGATGCTGCCCTCTTCATAGCAGCACACGCTGATGGGGCGGCGCAGGTAGAGGCCCTCGATGGCAATATTGATGAATTGGCCGGGGCGGGTCAGGGCGGAGCTGTCTCCGCCCAGGACCATTTCCCAGGTGTCTTTGGCCAACTGACGGTTGGAGAGGATCTTGTAAATACCCTGTGTCATAGGCCCCTCCCGTCACGAATCGATGGTGGAGACACCCACGGTGATCTCCTCCAGCACGTCCAGCAGCACCGCCACGGTGTCGAGGGAGGTGAAGATGGTGACGTTATTCTCCACAGCGGCGCGGCGGATCATGATGCCGTCGTTCATGGTGCCGTTGTTGTGGGACTGGGTGTTGATGACATAGGTGATGTGACCCTGCTTCAGGGCCTCCAGAATGTCGGTGGCGCCTTCGGAGATCTTACCCATGACGCGGGTGCGGATGCCGTGTTCCTTGAGGAAGGTGGCGGTGCCGGCGGTGGCCTCGATATTGAAGCCCAGGTTGTAGAACCGGCGGATCAGAGGCAGGGCGGCCTCCTTATCCTCGTTGGCGATGGTGGCGAACACGGTGCCGTAGTTCTCCACGCGGTTGCCGGAGGCCTTCAGCGCCTTGTAGAGGGCGCGGGTGAGGGTGTTGTCGTAACCGATGGCTTCGCCGGTGGACTTCATCTCGGGGGAGAGGTAGGTGTCCACGCCGGCGATCTTGGAGAAGGAGAACACGGGCGCCTTGACGTACCAGCGCTTCTTCTCGGGGGCCACGCCGGTGCCCAGGCCCTGATCGGCAAGGCTCTGGCCCAGCGCCACGCGGGTGGCGATATTGGCCATCTTCACGCCGGTGACCTTGGAGATGAAGGGCACGGTGCGGGAGGAACGGGGGTTGACCTCGATGACGTAGACGTTTTCTTCCTTATCCACGATGAACTGGATGTTGAAGGGGCCTTCGATGCCGATGCCCACACCCAGACGGATGGAGTAGTCGATGATGGTGTCCTTCACCTTCTGGCTGACGGAGAAGGTGGGGTAGACGGAGATGGAGTCGCCGCTGTGAACGCCGGTGCGCTCCACGTGCTCCATAATGCCGGGGATATAGACGTCCTTGCCGTCGCACACGCCGTCGATCTCCAGCTCCTTGCCGGAGATGTACTTATCCACCAGCACGGGCGTCTCTTCGCTGGCCACAATGGCCTCCTTGAAGTAGAGGCGCAGCTCGCTCTCGCGGTTGACGATCTGCATGGCGCGGCCGCCCAGCACGTAGGAGGGGCGCACCAGCACGGGATAGCCGATCTTCTCAGCCACCTTCACGCCGTCTTCCACATTGGTGACGGCCTGACCCACAGGCTGGGGGATGCCCAGACCTTCCATCAGCTTTTCAAAGCTGTCGCGGTTCTCGGCCCGCTCGATGGCGGCCACGGAAGTGCCGATGATGGGCACATTCAGGCTCTCCAGACGCTCGGCCAGGTTGATGGCCGTCTGGCCGCCCAGGGTGACGATGACGCCCCAGGGCTTCTCCAGCTCGATGACGTTCATCACGTCCTCGATGGTGAGAGGCTCGAAGTACAGCTTGTCGGAGATCGTGTAGTCGGTGGAGACGGTTTCGGGGTTATTGTTGATGATGATGGCCTCGTAGCCGGCCTCCTTGATGGCCCAGATGGCATGAACGGTGGAGAAGTCGAACTCCACGCCCTGACCGATACGGATGGGGCCGGCGCCCAGCACGATGACCTTCTTGCGCTCGGTGACGACGGACTCATTCTCCTCCTCATAGGTGGAGTAGAAGTAGGGCACATAGGCCTCAAACTCGGCACCGCAGCTGTCGATCATCTTGTAGACGGGCATGATGCCGTTGTCGCGGCGCAGACAGAACAGCTCCTGCTCGGTCATGTTCCAAAGCTTGGCGATATAGCGGTCGGAGATGCCCAGCTTCTTGGCCCCGCGCAGCACGGCGAGGTCGCCCACGTTGTCAGAGAGCACCTTCTCGTAGCTGACGACGTTGCGGATCTTGTCCACAAAGAAGTAGTCGATCTTGGTGGCCGAGGAGATGATCATGGGATCCATGCCGCGGCGCAGCAGCTCTGCCATGGCATAGATGCGCTCGTCGGTGGCGTGGCGGATGGCGTCCATCAGCTCAGCCTCGGTCATGGTATCGAACTTTGCCATATGCAGGTGGATGACGCCCTGCTCCAGGCCCCGGATGGCCTTGAGGAGGCTCTCTTCCATGGTGCGGCCCACGGCCATGACTTCGCCGGTGGCCTTCATCTGGGTGGACAGGAGCTTACTGGCGCTGGAGAACTTGTCGAAGGGGAAGCGGGCCACCTTGGAAACCACATAGTCGATGGAGGGCTCAAAGGCGGCGGAGGTGGTGGCGAGCTTAATCTCATCGAGATGGAAGCCCAGAGCCACCAGCGCGCTGACGCGGGCGATGGGATAGCCGCTGGCCTTGGAGGCAAGGGCGGAGGAGCGGGACACGCGGGGGTTGACTTCAATGACGTAGTAGTTGAAAGAGTAGGGATCCAGCGCGAACTGCACGTTGCAGCCGCCCTCGATCTTCAGGGCGGTAATGAGGCGCAGCGCTGCGTCGTGGAGCATGGCGTACTCCTTACGGGTCAGCGTCTGGGCGGGCGCCACCACCATGGAGTCGCCGGTGTGGATGCCCACGGGGTCGATGTTCTCCATGGAGCAGATGGCGATGGCGGTGCCGTTACGGTCGCGCATGACCTCGAACTCGATCTCCTTATAGCCCTTGACGGACTTTTCCACCAGCACCTGGCTCACGGGGGACAGGCGCAGGGCGTTCTCGGCCAGATCCAGCAGCTCTTCCTCGTTGTCGGCAAAACCGCCGCCGGTACCGCCCAGGGTGAAGGCGGGACGCAGCACCACGGGATAGCCGATGTCCTCGGCGGCCTTGCGGATCTCCTCCACACTGTGGGCGATGACGGACTGGATGACAGGCTCGCCGATGGCCTCGCACAGGTCGCGGAACAGCTCACGGTCCTCGGCCTGCTCGATGGAGTCGAAGGAGGTGCCCAGCAGCTCGCAGGAGCACTCGCGCAGCACGCCCTTCTTGGCCAGCTGCATGGCCATGTTCAGACCCGTCTGGCCGCCCAGGGTGGGCAGCAGGGCGTCGGGACGCTCCATACGGATGATCTTGGCGATGTATTCCAGAGTCAGAGGCTCCATATACACCTTGTGGGCGATATTGGTGTCGGTCATAATGGTGGCGGGGTTGGAGTTTACCAGAATGACCTCGTAGCCCTGTTCCTTCAGGGCCAGGCACGCCTGGGTGCCGGAATAGTCGAACTCGGCGGCCTGACCGATGACGATGGGGCCGGAGCCGATGACCAGGATCTTCTTCAAATCGGTTCTCTTAGGCATTTGCCGCACCGTCCTTTCCCATAAAGTTCTTCATCATGTCCACAAATGCTTCGTAGAGGTAGCTCACGCCCCGTGCGCCGGACACGCTGCCGGGCTGGAACTGCACGGCCATCAGCATGGCGCTCTCATCGGCGATGCCCTCCACCGTGCCGTCGTTGAGATTGGTGTGGGTCACGGTGAGGCCGGTGCCTTCCAGGCTCTCGCCGCAGACGGCAAAGGCGTGGTTCTGCAGGGCGAACTCAATCTTGCCGGTTTTCTCGCTGCGCACGCCGTGGTTGCTGCCGCGGTGGGCGGCCTTCATGGCCTGCACCTTAGCGCCGCAGGCGAGGGCCATCAGCTCGCAGCCCAAGTCGATGCCGAACAGGGGCACCTTGCCCTTCAGCGCGCCGATCAGCTCCACCACGCAGGGAACGTCGTGAGGGTCGCCGGGGCCGTTGGAGATCACTACGCCGTCGGGACGCATGGCCAGCACCGCCTCGGCGGAGGTGGTGTGGGGCACGATGATCACGTTGCAGCCGCACTGATTCAGGCAGCGCACGATGCCGGTCTTGATGCCGCAGTCCACGGCCACTACGTTGTACTTGTGGTTGGGGGTACGGCTGTACCACACACGCTTGCAGCTCACACGCTCCACCTCGTTTTTCACGGCGGGAGCGGCGGCGATGCGGCGCAGCGCCTCTTCATCGCTGACGTCGGCGTCGGTGATGATGGCGCGCATGGTGCCCTCATCGCGCAGCATACGGGTGATGGCGCGGGTATCCACGCCGGCGATGCCGGGGATGCCGTTTTCCTCCATCTCCTGTGCCAGCGTCTTGGTGTAGCGGAAGTTGGAGGGGGAGTCGTTGTACTCCTTGACGATGAAGCCGCCGATGCTCATGGTCTTGGCCTCATAGTCCTCGTCGGCCAGGCCGTAGCTGCCGATGATGGGGTAAGTCATGCAAACGATCTGATTGCAGTAGGAGGGATCGGACATGATCTCCTGATAGCCTACCACCTGGGTGTCGAACACCACTTCCTGCACCGTTTCCACGTCGGCACCGAAGCCGTGGCCGAGGAAGGCGCGTCCGTTTTCAAACACAAGTTTCTTGTTCACCCTTATCTCCTCCTGTATACGATATTGCCGGCGCACACCGTCAGCTCGGTGGTGCCGTAGAGCTCCTGACCGGTAAAGGGCGAGCTCTTGCCCATAGATACGAATTGGTCGGGATCGACGGTGAATTGCTCCGTCAGGTCGAATACGGCGATGTCGGCGGCCTCACCCACGGCGATCTCGGCGCGGCGGCCGATGATGGCGGCGGGTGCGCTGCTCATGAGATGCGCCAGTTTTTCCAGATTCAGCACACCCGTGCGCACCAGATGGGTATAGCACACGGCGAAGGCCGTCTCGCTGCCCACGGTGCCGAAGGCGCTCTTTTCCAGGCCCCGGCCCTTCTCCTCTGCGGAGTGGGGGGCGTGGTCGGTGGCGATGCAGTCGATGGTGCCGTCCTGCAGGCCCGCCCAGATGGCCTCGCGGTCCTCACGGCCGCGCAGCGGGGGATTCATCTTGAACCGGCCGTCATCCTCGGTAATATCCATGTCGGTGAGGGCGATGTGGTGGGGCGTTACCTCGCAGGTGACGCGGACACCGGCGGCCTTGCCGCGGCGCACCGCCTCGATGGATTCCTTTGCGCTGATGTGGCAGACGTGGTACTGCACGCCTGTCTCGGCGGCGAGGCGAATATCGCGCTCGATGGGCACATACTCGCTGGCCGAAGAGATGCCGCGCATACCGTGGAGGGCGGCGTACTCGCCCTTGTGGATGGCGCCGCCTTCCAGGAGACTCTCATCCTCGCAGTGGGCGGAGATGAAGCTGCCGGCGTTTTTTACGAGGGTCATAGCCTGGCGCATCATCTCTTCGCTCTGCACGCCCTTGCCGTCATCGGAAAAGCCGATGCAGCTCTTAGCCATGCCGGTGATGTCGGAAAGCTCCTTGCCCTTTTCACCCACGGTGATGGCGCCGAAGGGGAACACGCGGATGATGGCGTCACGCTCGATGGCATCCAGCTGCAGCTGCAGATGCTCCCTGCTGTCGGGCACGGGGTTCAGGTTGGGCATGGGGCACACGGTGGTGTAGCCGCCGGCGGCAGCAGCCGCGGTGCCGGAGGCCACCGTTTCTTTGTAGGCAAAGCCCGGCTCGCGCAGGTGGACGTGCAGATCCACCAGGCCGGGAAGCACCGTCTTGCCGGTGCAGTCGATGACCTCGGCGCCGGCGCAGATGAGGTTCTCACCCACGGCGGCGATGGTGTCACCATCAATCAGCACATCGCAGGTGCGGAAGGCGCCGTCTACGTAGACAGAGCCGTTTTTCAGCAGAATGCTCATCCCTTCACCGCCCGTTCCAGCACGGCCATGCGCACGAACACGCCGTTTTGCATCTGCTTGAAGATGCGGGCGCGGTCACACTCCATCAGGCAGTCGGCCAGCTCCACGTCGCGGTTGACGGGGGCGGGATGCATGATGATGGCGCGGTCTTTCATGGTCTTTTCCCGCTCCACGGTCAGGCCATAGGCGCGGTGGAACTCCTCGCCGCTCATGGACATGGAGGCGGCGTGGCGCTCCCGCTGGATGCGCAGCATCATCACGATGTCGGAAGTTCTGACGGCGTGGTCAAAGTCCTCGCTATCGAGGGAGTCCTCCAGGAATTCGGCGGGGCCGGCGGTGACCACTTCCATGCCCAGGCGGCGCATGACCTCATAGTTGGTGTGGGCCACGCGGGAGTGGCGGATGTCGCCGGCGATGACGCACTTGAGGCCCTCAAAGGAGCCGAACTCCTGCCGGATGGTGAGGAGGTCCAGCAGCGACTGGGTGGGGTGGTTGCCGGTGCCGTCGCCGCCGTTGAGGATGGCGGCGTCGATGTGGCCCAGCAGCTCGTTATAGTACTCGTTGACCTTGTGGCGGATGACGATGGCGTCCACGCCGAAGGAGTCAAAGGTTTTCACGGTGTCGTAGAAGCTCTCGCTCTTGTTGAGGGAGGAAGCGGCCGGATTAAAAGAAACGACCCGCATACCCAGTTTCTCTTCAGCCACATTGAAGCTGTACTGGGTGCGAGTCGAAGGCTCAAAAAACAGATTGCAGGCGATTTTATCGCTGAAATTGGGAATATCGATCCCCTGGCAGAACATCTGGGCTCTGTCGAGAATGGCAATGATTTCATCGGTATGCAGGTCGCTGAGTTTGAGAAGATGCTTGGCCATATCCGTTCTCCTTATTGCTCGTATTTGTCCAAAATATACCTTATCTATAACCTTACAGATTATACCACAATCCACCCTTTTGGTGCAAGGCGCAGGGGGGAAAAGGGTAAAATTTTTTTCCACAGTTTTGGGACACTTTGTCAAAAAACTGTGGTTGGGAGGGAAAAGACCCTTCCATAAAAAAAGACCCCCCGACTTTTCGGTCGGGGAGTCTTATCTGTTTTGATTACTCGGCGGGGTAAACAGAAACCTGCTTACGATCCTTGCCCAGACGCTCGAAACGCACCACGCCGTCGGCCTTGGCGAACAGGGTGTCATCGGTACCGATGCCCACGTTCTTACCGGGGTGGATGTGAGTGCCGCGCTGACGCACCAGGATGTTGCCGGCCAGAACGAACTGACCGTCGGCGCGCTTGGGGCCGAGGCGCTTGGACTCGGAATCACGGCCGTTCTTGGTGGAGCCCATACCTTTTTTGTGGGCGAAAAGCTGCAGACCAATGTTCAGCATATTTCAGTACATCCTTTCTATAAGATGATGAAGGGAAGGAAGCGTTACGCCTCCATAACTTCGATGTTGTCGGGATACTCGTCGTGAAGCTCTGCCAGATACACCATCAGTCCCGTCAGAAGATTCTGACAGGTGGACTCGGCCGTAGGGGCCAGTCCGCCGGGGAGACGGAAGGAGATGGAGGCATCGGCCTCATTGATTTTCACCGAGGCGCACAGACCCATCACGGTGTTGATGGTAGCATCCACCAACCGGACGGCGCTGGTGATGGCGGCGCAGACGATGTCGCTGCCCGCTTCACTGTAGCCGCTGTGGCCCATCGCATCAAATCCAATGATGCGGCTTTCCTCTGTGAGGAAGGTGATCGTCGTCATACTGCCTTAGAAAGAGATCTTGTTGATCTCGACCTTGGTGTAGGGCTGACGATGACCCTGACGCTTGTGATAACCCTTCTTGGGGTTGTACTTGAAGATACGGATCTTCTTGCCCTTGCCGTTCTTCACCACGGTAGCTTCCACCTTGGCGCCCTCCACAACGGGAGTGCCGAACTTGGTGTTCTCACCGTCGACGATAGCCAGCACCTGGTCGAAGACCACGGCCTCACCGGCCTCGACATCCAGCTTCTCGATGAACAGAACATCGCCCTCAACGACGTTGTACTGCTTACCACCGGTCACGATAATAGCCTGCATTACTTGTTGCACCTGCCTTTCCTTTATTACGGTCTCGCTGTCGGGGGCGCCCGATCCGTGGGATCGGATCTTGATACCCATTCAAAGCGGCCTTTCGATTATAACAGCGAGATGGGGGTTTGTCAACCAAAATTCCTCTTTTTTTCATGAAAATTTGCGGGGATTTTTGGCGGATTTGATGGGGGGAGAGGAGGATAAAACGGATGCTTCGTAGGGGACGGCGCTTGCGACGTCCCGCCGGTTTGTGCCCCGTATCGCGGGCGGTCGTAAACGCCCGCCCCTACGAGTTCTTTCGTAAGAAGGTGCAGGGCGGGGTTACACGCACGTTTGCCGCTCCACCGCACGCAAAAAAAAGGACGCCCTGCGGCGTCCTTTTTTTCTCTGTGATGCCGCGCTCAGAACACGCTCAGCTCCAGCGCCTCGCTCAGCAGCTCCAGCGCATTGACGCCGGCCAGGCTGTTGCCCTTCTTGTCCAGTGCCGGTGCGAACACACCGATGCCCATGCGTCCGGGCACCACGCCCATGATGCCGCCGCCCACGCCGCTCTTGGCGGGGAAGCCGCCGCGCAGTGCGAACTCGCCGGAGCCGTCATACATGCCGCAGGTCATCAGCGTGGCGTTGACGTAGCGGGCGTAAATGGGGGCGAAGCGCTGCTCACCGGTGGTCACGTCCCGTCCGTGGTGGGCAAAGACCAGCGCGATGCGTGCCAGCGCGGCGCAGTTGGCCTTAATGGAGCAGGCGCGGAAATAGCACTCGAGGATCTCGTCGGCATCGTCGCTGACCATGCCGTAGGCCTTGAGCATGTAGGCAAGGGCCCGGTTTTTATTGCCCGTGGCTTTTTCCGACCGGTAGACCGCCTCGTCCACCTCCAGCGTGTCGTCGCCGGAGAGATAGCGCGTCAGCTCCAGCAGACGGCGGAACTTCTCGCCGTAGGTCTCGCCGTGGATCAGCGTGCACAGCGCGATGGCGCCGGTGTTGACCATGGGGTTGATGTTGGCGCCGGTCAGGGCCTGATCGCTATAATTGAAGGTGTCAAAGGGCTTGCCTGTGGCCTCCACGCCCACCAGCGAGCGCACGCGGCCGATGCCGCTGTCCATCAGCGCCAGCAGCAGGATCAGGGTCTTGATGACGCTCTGCATGGTGAAATAGTCCTGCCAGTCACCGGCGCAGTGCATGCTGCCCTCGCTGTCGATGAGGCACAGACCCAGCTTGTCGGGGTCTGCCTTGGACAGCTCCGGGATATAATTCGCCACCTTGCCCAGTGCTCCGTAGGGCCGGCATTGGCGTACGATGTCTTGGAGTAAAGCGTCCATATGGTTCCTCCTGCTAAGGCTTATCCCTCCGGATAAGCCAGTTTTTCCACCGTCCAGTCACGGATGACGTCCAGATAGAAGGCACATTCCTTCCGGGCGAGGGCGGTGTCCAGATTGATGTAATTGCCGCACTCCTTCGCGCTCTTGCCGGGCATGGCCCCGCCCCACACAGCGCCCATGGCAAAGGCGGACTTCACCATGTTGATGGCCTGCTCGTCGGTGAGCTTGTCGCCGTCAAAGAGGAAATAAAAGCCGGTCTGGCAGCCCATGGGGCCAAAGTAGATCACGGCATCCTTCTCCTCGCTGTTGCGCAGGAGCGTGGCGATGATGTGCTCCACCGAGTGCATCTCGGCGTTGGACAAAAGGTCACCCGTGTTGGGTTTCTTAAAGCGGAGATCATAGGTGGTCACGTTGCCGTCCCGGCGGGAGAGGTAGAGGCCGGGGACCAGCACATCGTGATCCACCGTAAAGCTGGCGATGCGTTCCATCCTTAACCCTCCAGTGCGTCGATGAACTGCACCACCACGCGGTTGAGATCCTTCATGGCGGTGGGGAAGTTGAAGTAGAAGTCGTGATGCTCAAAGAGGCAGTCGGACACCGACTTGAGGGACATGAACTTCACGCCGTTGCGCATGCACACCTGTGCGATGGCGCAGCCCTCCATCTCGCACAGCAGGGGGTGGAACTTCTCGGCGATGTGGCGTGCGCGGTCGCAGTCCACGCCGAACCAGTCGCCGGTGGCCACAAGGCCCGTGCGGTAGGGGAGACCCACCTTGTCCATGGCGGCCTTGGCGCAGTCAAAATCGCTGGTGGGGAAGTAGGTGCAGTTGACGGTGGAGACGAAGCCCTCCTCGTCACCGATGTTGGAGGTGTCGAAATCGTGCTGCATGAACTGCTCGGCCAGCACCAGATCGCCGATCTCGGCGTGCGCAAAGCAGCCGGCCACACCGGCGTTGAGGATGAGGTCGGGCTGATAGAGGGAGATCATCAGCTGGGTGGCCATGGCGGCATTCACCTTGCCCACGCCGCCGGCGCAGGCGATCACGTTGTCGCGGATGCGGTAAAAGGGCACGCCGGCCACCGTCTGCAGAGGCTGGGCGTTCTCATTGGTCAAAAGGCTCTCGATCTCGAGGGTCATGGCGTAGATCATACCGATGGTCATGGGAGCTTCCTCCTAAATAAGCATTTTTTCTATTATACCCCAAGGGCGGTGAGGGTGCAAGGGGGGATGCGGTTGCCAAGCGGCGGAAAAGATGGTACAATCATCCCACAACAACGCCAAAGGAGGGGTGTTCCCCATGCGTACAGCCGGTATCATCTGTGAATTCAATCCCCTCCACAAGGGCCATGGGTGGATGATGGAAGAGGTGCGCCGCAAGGGTGCAGACGCCATCGTGTGCGCCATGAGCGGCAACTTCGTCCAGCGGGGCGAGGCGGCGGTGGCGGACAAGCTGGCCCGGGCCGAAATGGCCGTGCGCTGCGGCGCCGATCTGGTGCTGGAGCTGCCCACACCGTGGGCGGCTGCCACGGCGGAACAATTCGCCCGCGGCGGCGTGGAGCTTCTGCACAAAACCGGCGTTGTTACCGACCTTGCCTTCGGCAGTGAGTGCGGCGACGCGGCGGATCTGCAGCAGCTGGCCGCGGCGCTGGACAGCGCAGAATATGAAGAAAACCTCCGCAGCCTTTTGACTGGCGGCGAGAGCTTTGCCGTGTGCCGCCAGAAGGCGGCGGCCATGATCGTGGGCGAGGATGCGGCGGCGCTGCTGGCAAGTCCCAATAATAATTTAGGTATCGAATACTGCCGCGCCATGCACCGCGTGGGCGCGGACATGAATCTCATCACCGTGCCGCGCCGCGGCGCTTCCCACGACGGCGCACCTGCGGAGGGCATCGCCTCGGCCAGCCATATCCGCACTCTGCTGCGGCAGGGAAAGACGGAGGAGGCCTTCTCCTACATGCCGCCCGAGGCCGCCGATGTGCTGCGCCGCGAGCTGGCGGCGGGCCGCGCACCAGCTGCGCTGCACAACTGCGAACGGGCGGTGCTGGCGAAGCTCCGTGCCATGGCCGAAGAGGACTTCGCCCCCTATGACACCTCCGGCGAGGGGCTGTACCACCGGCTCTATGAGGCGGTGCGGTCTGAGACCTCCGTGGAAGCCATTTTGGACGCGGCCAAGAGCAAGCGCTATTCCCACGCACGGCTGCGCCGCATGGTGCTGCACGCGTGGCTGGATATGAAAGAAGTGCCTGCCGACGTGCCGTACCTCCGGGTGCTGGCCGCCAATGAAACGGGCCGCAAGCTGCTGCGAAAGATGCGCGACGGCGGCGCGCCGGTGCTGACAAAGGCGGCGGATGTGGCGGCGCTGGGCGCGGAAGCGGAAGCATTGTTCACCACCGAAGCGCTGCGCACCGACCTCTATACCCTGAGCTTTCCCGATTTGGCGCAGAGCGCCTGCGGACGGGACTGGCGCGTCACCCCCATCATGCTGTAAAAAAGACGGTCCAAACCCCGCCGGAACGGTGTCCGGCGGGTTTTTTTCGCCCTTTTTGAAAAAAGTGCAGGCCTTCGGAAGGAGGACTGTCTTCTCTTGGAGACCGTACGGGAGTGAAATGCCCAAAATTCCGCGCGGGGGGCGGCGCGGCGCTTGCCTGCGGCGGCGCCGTGTGGTACAGTAGGGAGGAAGAACACGCAAGGGGGCGGCCAACATGCACATTACCGCAGACCTTCATATGCACACCCGCCTCTCCTTCTGCGGACAGGACGAGGCCACGGTGGAAAACTACATCCGGCAGGCGCCGGAGCTGGGACTGACCCGTCTGGGCTTTACCGACCACATGTGGGACAGCGCTGTGCCCGGCATGCCGTGGTGGTATCGCCAGACGGATATCCAGAATGTGGAGCATGTGCTGCAGCTCAAAAGCGTGCTGGCGGCACACCGCGGCTGCGGCGTGGAGCTTCTCATGGGCTGCGAGGCGGAGTATGACTGTCCCGGCCGGGGCGTTGCCCTGACGGAAGCGGCGGCCGAGCAGTTCGACTTCATCATCGCCTCCTCCACCCATACCCACAACGTCATGCCCAAGGCCT
Source organism: Oscillospiraceae bacterium (assembly GCA_015067525.1). Classification (GTDB taxonomy): domain Bacteria; phylum Bacillota; class Clostridia; order Oscillospirales; family Oscillospiraceae; genus Vescimonas. Next base: position 88,061 of record SVMH01000001.1, read on the forward strand.
TCTACGACCCGCCCCGCCGCCACGCGGAGTTCATGCTGCAGGCCTATGAGGACATGCTCAATGCCCCCGTCAGCCGCTATTTCACCGCCATGGCCCATCCCTTCCACGCCGTGTGCTGCCCTTACGGACACGAGCTGCCCATGGCGGCCATCACCGATGACGAGTATAAGCGCATCTTCGACATGACGGCAAAGCGCGGCATCGCCGTGGAGATCAACATCAAGTGCCTTGTGGGCCATCAGGAGCAGTTCGCTTCCGAGCTGGAGCGCCAGCCCCACCTGCGCATGTTCCGCATCGCCAGAGACTGCGGCTGCCGCTTCACCTTCGGCACCGACTGCCACCACCCCGAAAAGCAGCGCATGATCCGCTTCGCACCCCAAATCGCGGCGCTGCTGGAGTTGAAGGAGGATGACCTGCACCCGCTGGCGCGGTGAAAATTCAAAAATAAGTCATGACTTTTGCCCCGCTGCGGGGTATAATGGACAAAAATAACCAATTCATCAGGAGGACATCCCCTTGAAAAAGCTTTATCAGGCGGTGGACCGCTTCTGCGCCCGCAACCCCCGCTTCGGCATCCCCAATCTCATGCGCGTCATCGTCATCGGCACCGTTGTGGTGTTTCTGCTGGAAATGTTCGCCGGTTACGAGGCCATCAGCTTCCTGACCTTCAACTTAGAGGGCCTCAAGCGCTTTGAGATCTGGCGCTTGGTGACCTTTATCTTCATGCCTAACGATTCCAGACCCTTCTGGCTGGCCATCAGCCTGTATCTCTACTACTGGATCGGCTCCACTTTGGAGCAGCGCTGGGGCACCGCCAAGTTCAACCTCTACTACATCAGCGGCGTGGTGCTGACCATCGTGGGCGCCGTGCTGGCAAGCCTGCTCTCGGGCAACCACTTCCTCACGGTGGCGGGCACGGGCTATGTGAATCTGTCCCTCTTCCTGGCCTTCGCGGTACTGTACCCCGATGTGCAGCTGCTGATCTTCTTCATCATTCCGGTGAAGATGAAGTGGCTGGGCTGGATCGACGGCGCCGTGTTCGTGCTGGGCATCGTGCTGAGCATCCTCGGCCGCAATATCATCGGCGTGGTGCTGCCCATCGTGGCGCTTCTCAACTTCGCCGTGTTCATCTGGCCGGAGGTGAAGTATCAGGCTGAGCGCTTCCAGTACCGCCACAGCCGCCAGACGGTGCAGTTCAAGAAGGCCGTCCGTCAGCAGCAACAGCAAAAGGGCTATCACCACAAGTGCTGCGTGTGCGGCAAGACGGACGCGGACTATCCCGACATGACCTTCCGCTACTGCAGCAAGTGCGCCGGCTACCACTGCTACTGTCAGGACCATATCTTCTCCCACGTGCATTTTGAGGAGGAATAACGCCTTACACGCTCCCGCCGTTACGGCGGGGGCGTTTTCTTGCAAAATCTTCGCAAATCCAACATTTTCCCCTTGACAAACGGCAAATTCGTGATATGATATTTCGCGGTAATTCTCCAAAACTTCATACCTTATCAAGAGTGGTTGAGGGAACGGCCCGATGAAACCACGGCAACCTGCCCTGTGAGGCAAGGTGCCAAATCCGACGAGTTTGCTGACTTCGACAGATGAGGAGCGCTTTTATGCACGATCCGTCGAGTTGCGGGGCGTGCATTTTCATTTTTATGACCATGCTCCGACTTTGGTTGCTGTGAGAAATACCGAAAACAAATGAAAAGGAGCATTTTACATTATGGCAAGAAGACTGTTTACTTCCGAATCCGTCACCGAGGGTCATCCCGATAAGATCTGCGACCAGATCAGCGACGCTGTGCTGGACGCCATCTACGCACAGGACCCCATGGGCCGCGTGGCCTGTGAGACCACCGTTACCACCGGCCTGGTGTGCGTGATGGGCGAGATCACCACCTCCGCCCAGATCGACATCCCCGCCATCGCCCGCCAGACCGTGCGCGAGATCGGCTACGACCGCGCCAAGTACGGCTTTGACTGCGATTCCTGCGCCGTCATCACCACCATCGACAAGCAGTCCACCGACATCGCCATGGGCGTGGACAAGAGCCTGGAGGCCAAGGAGTCCGGCGAGAGCGATCTGGACAACGGCGCCGGCGACCAGGGCATGATGTTCGGTTACGCCTGCGACGAGACGGCTGAGCTGATGCCTCTGGCCATTTCTCTGGCCCAGAAGATGGCCATGCGCCTGACCGAGGTGCGCAAGACCGGCCTCGTGGACTACCTGCGCCCCGACGGCAAGACCCAGGTCACCGTGGAATACGATGAAAACGGCAAGCCCGTCCGCGTGGACACCGTTGTCGTGTCTACCCAGCACGCCCCTGAGGCTACTCTGGAGCAGATCCGCAAGGATATGATCGAGCTGGTCATCAAGCCTACCGTTCCTGCCCAGCTGCTGGACGAGGAGACCCGCTTCTTCGTCAACCCCACCGGCCGCTTCGTCATCGGCGGTCCGCAGGGTGACTCCGGCCTGACCGGCCGCAAGATCATCGTGGACACCTACGGCGGCAGCGCTCCCCACGGCGGCGGCGCCTTCTCCGGCAAGGATCCCACCAAGGTGGACCGCAGCGCCGCCTACGCCGCCCGTTGGGTGGCCAAGAACGTGGTGGCTGCGGGTCTGGCCAAGCGCTGCCAGGTGCAGCTGGCCTACGCCATCGGCGTGGCACAGCCCGTGAGCGTCCTGGTGGAGACCTTCGGCACCGGCGTGGTGGCCGATGAGAAGCTGGAAGAGGCCGTGAACAAGGTCTTCGACCTGCGCCCCACCGCCATCATCCGCGATCTGGGCCTGCGCGCCCCCATTTATCGCCAGCTGGCCGCCTACGGCCATATGGGCCGTGAGGACCTGGGCGTCAAGTGGGAGATCACCGACCGCGTGGACGCTCTGAAGGCCGCTCTGGGTCTGTAAGGCACTTCCTGAAACAACCGATACACAGCAAAAACCCCTTCCCTGCATTGGGAAGGGGTTTTCTTATGCACTTTTTTGCCGGTTGGCGGCTGTTCGGAAGCTGAAATACCACGCGATCAGGCACACGGGCGCGGCGCCCAGCAGGTCCAGCACGGAGTGCTGCTTGAGAAATACGGTAGAAACACACGTCAGCGCCGCCAGCACACAAAGCGGTACGCGCAATCGCGCAGACGCCAGACCTCGCGCGTGCCGCACAGCCAGCCAAACCGCTGCCGAGCCGATGGCGTGCTCGGAGGGGAAAACATTGGTGTTGGTGTCGGCGGCATACAGCAGCGCCACGCAGCGGGTGAACAGGTTGTCCCGCGCAAAGGTCTCGGGCCGCAGCTGCTGACAGCTGGGCCACAGCAGGAAGATCACTGTGGACAAGGACATGGCGATGACCAGAAAACGGCTGTAGAGGCGGAAGGTGTCCACATCGCAGCACAGGGTATACAGGCACACCGCCACCATCAGCACCATCCACAGCATATACGGAACGATGAACACCTCGCAAAAGGGGATCAGATCATCTGCCGGACAGTAAACGGGGTGATAGCTCACCTCACCGCGCCCGCGCTCAATGAGGGGATAGCGGAGCCAGTACACCGGCCAAAACAGCAGCCACCACAGATGCCGTCCGCGCTGCGGTGTGATGCGCCGCAGGCCGCTGCGGGCGGAACCGGGAGAGATCGACACGGCATCACGTCTCCTTTCGACAGAGTTGGGGCTCACGGCCCGGGGGAAATCGTAACAGAAAAAAGTCAATTTTCAGTCAACTCAACATCAACTAAAATTGATTTTATGAACACAAAGAGCGCCGGATTTATGGAAAAAACAACAAATTATGTATTATTAACAAAAAGTTAATCGAAAGTTGACGATCCGTTGAAGTTCTCTTGAGGTTTGGTTGATTTTGGTACCCTACACTGCCGGAAAAGGAGGGCGGAACTGTGAGATTTCTGCATTGTATGCTCTATTTGGCGTTGATAGGCGCGGTGGGCTTTGTGGCGGGCCGGCTGCTTCCCTGCGGCTGGCCGGATCCGTACCGCGGCTGGTGGCGCAGCTTTCCCTTTGAGCAGCAGGGCCGCATCTACGAAAAGCTGAAGATCCGCCGCTGGCAGAAGAAGGCGCCGGATATGAGCCGCATCCTGCCGCAGCTGATGCCGGCCAAGCGGCTGGAGGGACGGGGTCTGCAGCGCCTGCCGGAGATGATCCGGGAGACCTGCGTGGCGGAGCTGACCCATTGGCTGTTGTGTCTGGCGGGTCTGTACTGCCTGCGTCTTTGGCGCGGTGTGGGCGGCACGGTGATGGTACTGCTCAACGTGCTGGGCAACCTTCCGTTCATTCTGATCCAGCGCTACAACCGCCCGCGGCTCAAGCGTCTGCTGCACCGCAGCACCGGACTGTCTCTCAGAGAGGAGATGCTATGCGTACACTGATCCTTACCTGCAATACCGGCGGCGGACACAACACCTGCGCGGCCGCCATTGCCCAGGCGTATCATCGGCAGGGACTGGTCTGCGACACGGCGGACGCGCTGCAGTTTACCTCGCTGCGGCTGTCCCGCTTTTTGTCCTGGGGACACACCACTATGTACCGCCGGATCCCGGGTCTTTTCCAGCGGGGTTACCGCTTTGCCGAGCAGCACCCCTCTGTCATGAGTGATGGATCGCCGCTGCCCCGGCTCTTGTCCGCTGGCTCACGGCGGCTGTACGAATACATACGGCAGGGGCAGTACGACGCGGTACTGTGCGTCCATGTGTTTTCCGCCGTGCTGCTGCAGCAGACGCTGCAGGATTTCCCGCTGACGCTGCGCACCGGCTTTGTGGCCACCGATTATACCTGCTCGCCCGGTGCCGCCGGTGATCTGGACTACTATTTCATCCCCCACCGTTCGCTCTGCGGCGAGTTTATCGCCGGCGGCACTGCGCCGGAGCGGCTGGTGATCAGCGGCATCCCCATCGACCGGCGATTCACCGCGGACACGCAGCGCCCCGCAGCACAGCCACGACGTCTGGTGATGATGTGCGGCAGCATGGGCTGCGGCCCTATGGAGGAGCTGACCGCCTTTTTCCTCCGTCATCTGCCGCAGGAGGCGGCGCTGACGGTGGTGTGCGGCAGCAATGAAAAGCTGCGCCGCCGCCTGTCGGAGCTGGTGCAGGGGCACGAAAACATCCGCATCTGCGGCTTTGTGACCGATATGGCAGAGCTGCTGGACAGCGCCGATCTGTGCCTGACCAAGCCCGGCGGTCTGAGCACGACGGAAACGGCGGCCATGGGCGTACCCATGGTGCTCATCGACGCCGTGGCCGGCTGCGAGACGCACAATATGCGGTTTTTTCTGGACTGCGGCGGAGCCGTGACAGCCGACGAACCTCGTGCCCTGGGCGAGCTGTGTCTGTCGCTGCTGGACGACCCTGCGCGGCGGGCGGAAATGACGCGGCAGCTGCGTGCTGTCAGCAAACCGGATGCTGCCATGACGGTGTGTGCCGTCATGACGGCCGGATATCAAAAAAGGGAGGCAAGCCATGGCTGCATGGGTCGTGTATAATCCCCTCGCCAGCGACGGGACCTGCCGGAGCACGGCAGAGCTGCTGGAGGTCGTGCTGGAAGATGACGAGGTGCGCCTTTTTGACATAACAAAGATCACCAATTATGCCGCCTTTCTCTCCGGAATGGAGCCGGAGGACCGGCTGATCCTTGCCGGCGGCGACGGCACACTGAACCGCTTTGTCAACGACACACAGGGGCTGGAGCTGCCGGAAAACATCTTCTTTTTCCCCTGCGGCACCGGCAACGATTTTGCCTGCGACCTGGGCCATCGGCTGTATGACGACCCCTTCTGCGTGGCGCAGCTTCTGCGCCCGCTGCCCACAGTGGAGGTCAATGGCCGCAGGCGCTGTTTTGTCAACGCTGTGGGCTTCGGTCTGGACGGCTACTGCTGTCGGCGTGGTGACGAACTGCGCCGCGAGGGGAAGGCAGTCAACTATACCGCCATTGCAGCCGGTGGGCTGCTGGGCCGCTTTCGGCCTGTGAATGCCCGGGTCACTGTGGACGGCGTGTCATACAGCTTCCGCCGCGTGTGGATCGCGCCGACAATGCACGGAAGATATTACGGTGGCGGCATGATGGCAGCGCCCGCTCAGGATCGCCGGGGCGATACCCTGTCGCTGGTGGTGCTGCACAACATGCACCGACTGCCTGCGCTGTGCCTGTTCCCGGGGATCTTCTCCGGCCGGCATGTGCAGCACCGGCGACATGTGACCGTTCTGACCGGGCGTGAAATCACCGTGCGCTTTGACCGCCCCGCCCCACTGCAGATCGACGGTGAGACGCTTTTGGACGTGTCGGTCTATACGGCCCGCGCGGCCCGGACCACATCACAGCGGCAAGGCACTTGAAAAGCGAACAAAAAGCTGTTATAGTAGATACGCCGTCCGAAAGGGCGGCGTATCTTAAATCACCGGGTGTAGCGGAGCTGGGGAAATTGCCGAAGCGCTGCCTGCGGCAGAATAAGCGAGGCAATTTCGAGGCAGCGCCCCGATTGGCGGGCGCGAATAGTGCCCGGGAATCGGCTGGCGCAACGGTGGGCAAGGCGAGGCGACCGCCGCCGGTGGCGGAAACAGGGAGCCGAGCGAGTGGCCGCGGTCGAAAAAATCGAGGCATAGCGTAAGCGCCGATGATTTTTTCGGGCACCGCAACAGGAAGCGCGCCGCTTTGTCCAAAGCAGGCCAAACCCGCGGTACTTTTCCACAGAACAGTAAACTAATTGAATAGCCGGGTGTAGCGCAGTTGGTAGCGCGCCTGCTTTGGGAGCAGGATGCCGGGAGTTCGAGTCTCCCCACTCGGACCAAATAAGCACTACAATTTTGATACCATTGGTATTGAAACTGTAGTGCTTATTCTTTTGCCGAAAATCCTTGTAGCACAGGGGTTTTCGGCTTTTTTTGTTTTTAAGTAAG